>JAGVWY010000060.1 GCA_018304055.1 Candidatus Pacearchaeota archaeon | reverse complement strand
AGAAGGAGCGAGAATTGAGATTAAAATTGTTAGTATTGTTCATAATTTGAAGAAGATTTGGAATAGATTGAGAGAAAGAGAAGATATTTTAGAGAAAAATAGGGATTTAAATGAGGAAAATATAATTTTTGAGTTTTATTTTGTTGAAATTGATTTGATTGTGGGACGGCGTCTTTTGTTAAGCGAGGGTGAGGAGCGTAGCGACGAAAGCTCAGCGTTCCCCGAGCGACTGAAAGGAGTGAAGGCGTATAACGCAGGCAAACAACCATATTAGATACTCAATTGCTTATCTAAAGGAGGATTTGAAAAATACGCCCGTACATCAAAGTCAGAATCCATAAGCTCAATCATGTAAAAATCAGGTTTTCTCAATATCTTGAAACCGGACTTTGATAAGTATTTTTTCTCAAACTCAGGAAAATTGGAAATTGTAAAATCTGCATCGCCACGTTCAGGTCTGGTAGGATCAGGAATGCGAATCTTCAACAACTTCAAAACGCCGGAAACAGTTTGTAATGGATCAATATGAAAAAGCAGACCTGTTGGCGTTTCTTGGATTACCTTTCCAATTTTCCGTGAAGCTCCAAGTAATTCTTCATATTCTTCTTTGCTTTGAGAAAAAATACACGCATAATTTACGGGCGTATTTTTATATTCAACATGCTTATTCTTGAGAGCAGTGGTTTTCTCGACAATGCTCTTTACTAAATTTTTCAAATCCTCCGTCTCCATATTGTAATTAAATTGCAATTGACTTAAATAATTTGCTAAAGGTTGTTTGCGAGTAATATGTCGCTTAACTTTTGTTATACGGAGATTTTATAGATTGTGAGAACAAAAGTTCCCATAATCTATTTTCTAATTTTGTAAAAGTTCTCAGAATGTAAGAAATTATTTCTTCCCCTTAAAATTGCTTAGAATTTTGCCTCTTATTCCTTCTGCTACTGTTTTATCCCTAAAAATAGTTAAAGTTATCTCTCCAAACTTAGAATGGATTAACTTTCCAAGTGCTAAATAATCTACCTCATTAATATTCTTTGTGTTTCTAAAAATCTCTTTTAGTTTATCAATAAAATTATCTGGATATCGAACTCTAATCACAAAATCCTTGATTGCAATCAGCTCATAATTCTCGTCTAATTTTTGCGGAACAATTTTAAAATTGACCTTATGTTGATGATAGAATCTTTCAGCCATTTTATCTAAAAAGTAAGATTTTCCGAATGAAAGATAGTATAATTCTACATTTCTCCTTTGCATTTCAAGAGAGAAATCGCTTTCTGTACCAAAATGTCCAAGAAAATACCACCAATGTAAAAACTGAATACATAATTCTTTCTTTTCTTGAGATTCAGCAATGTCTAATAATAATGTTCCCACAAACTTATCTGCTTGCAAAGAATTTTCAAAAGTAAATGACTGGAAATTATTATCTATTTTATTAATTTGTGGAGGCTTGTTAGGATTTTCTCCAATAAAGTAATTCTTAACTATACTATCTATCAAAATTTTCTGACTTTTAGCCCAGTTTTTGTTTATAGAGAAATCATTGTCTTTTTTTATAATTTTTCCATCTTTAACCATTGAAAGCAGGGACTTTCTAATTGCCTGAAAGCTAATTTTTGCAGAATAATTCTCTTTTAATTTAATGTGAATGTCTTTAATACGTAATGGATAGTCTTTTGCGATTATTTCTATAATGGCTTCTGCTAAAGAAACTTTTATTCCGTTGTGAAATATTTGGAAACTCATAGTTAATATAGGTTTAGAGTGTATTTAACTTTTTCTATTATAATTTAACTTTTAGTTTAATAGTTATTTAACGTCATTCTTTAATATTCATATTACTAATTATAATTATGAAATTATTAGTAGGACCTGTTTCAGTAGAAGAAGTAAAGATTCTGTTGAATACAGATGTAAGTATATTAGATGTAAAGAACACAAAAGAAGGTTCTTACGGTGCAGCTCAACCTAGATTGATATCTGATGTTAAAAACGTTTTGATGGATACAAACAAAATTGTATCTGCAACTCTTGGTGATCTTCCTAATAAACCTGGAACAGCCGCACTTGCGGCATTAGGTGCAATAAAATCTGGAGCATCTATACTAAAAGTAGGATTGCACGATTGTTCATCTTTTGAAGATGGATTAGCCATTATGAATGCAATAGAAGATGCTATTAAGATAAGTGGAGAAGATGTGTCTGCATTTGTCGGAGGATATGCAGATTACAAAAAAATAAATTCTATTAGTCCAGAAACCTTGATTAATATAGCTCTTGCAAGCAAGAGTAAAGGAGTAATGATTGATACTAAGTTTAAAGATGGAGAATCATTATTTGATATCTTAGGTGTAGAAAGAGTTGGCAACTTTGTTAGAGAAGCTCATAAAAATGGTTTAGAAGTGGCTCTTGCAGGAGCTATAAACGAGAAACATATGTATATCATGCAGGATATAAAGCCAGATATAGTAGCAGTAAGAGGAAGCGTTTGTGTTAATGGTGATAGAACCAAAAAGGTTGATGTTAATAGAGTTAAGATTTTTGCTGAGAAACTTAAAGATATCAATCCTAGTACAAAAAACTAACTAGAAGATACTTTTGTGATATAATCTATAATACAATTTGTAATAAAATGTATCTCACTTTTTATCATACGGAGATTTTATAAATTAATTCTATTTATCTCTTCTATATATTTTAATACTAGCTCAACAGCAGGTTTTGCAAAATCTGAATTTAAATCCATATTGTGAGGAGCGAATCTTTTTTTTATTAGATCAAGACCTGTACTTAGAGAATAAGAAATATTTGTTAATCCTTGTTTTTCATTCCATGATATTGATCTAAACCTCATATTATACTTTTTTTCTAATTCTTTTGCAAAATCTTCAATTAGTTTTTTACCTCCTGCATCATAGAATAACTGAAGCATGTTTTCATAATTTTCTGGAAGCATTAACAAAGGATTATCCTCTAAACTCATTATTACACTAAGCTCAAAGATTTTATAAACATAATGAGGATTTATGATACATGATACTAGGCATTGAATGCACTGCACACACTTTTGGAATAGGAATTGTTAATGACGGAAAAATTCTTTGCAATGTTAGAGATAATTATTCAACTGAAAAAGGAGGAATAATTCCTATGGATGCAGCTAAGCATCATCGAGAAGTAAGTGAAGAAGTTTATAGAAAAGCTTTGGAAGAAGCCAGGATTAAGGAAGATGAAATTAAGGCTATTGCTCTTTCAAATGCACCAGGATTAGCTCCTTGTTTGAATGAAGGATTGAAATTTGCCAAGAAAAAAGCTGATAAACTTGGTTTAAAATTAATTCCAGTAAATCACTGCGTCGCACATCTTGAAATTGGAAGAATAACTGGAGCAAGAGATCCTGTTTTATTATATGCAAGTGGAGCTAATACACAGATAATAGCATACTCTGGAGGAAAATATAGAGTTTTCGGTGAAACATTAGACATTGGCATCGGAAATTTTATTGATAATTTTGCGCGAATAATTGGATTAGGCTTTCCTGGAGGACCGAAGATAATGGAATTAGCTACAAAAGGAAACTATATTGAATTACCCTATACAATTAAAGGAATGGATGTTGCTTTTTCAGGAATGTTAACAAGTTTAAAACAAAAATATGATTCAATAAAATCTGATGATTTTCTTGACTCTTCAAATTTAAAAAAATCAAAAAAATTTGAAGAAAAAGATATGAAAAAAGAAGATTTAGCTTTTTCACTGCAGGAAACTTCATTTGCAATGTTAGTTGAAGCTAGTGAGAGAGCAATGGCTCATGTTGGAAAGAAAGAGTTAGTTATTGGAGGAGGTGTTGGTTGCAATACTAGATTACAAGAAATGTGCGGGATTATGTGCAAGGAAAGAAATGCAAAATTTTTTGCTCCTTCAAATGAATTTCTTCAAGATAACGGCGGAATGATAGCTTATTTAGGAGAAACAATGTTTAATTCTGGAATTTGGAAAGATATTAATGAAATAGATATTAATCCTAGAGAAAGAACTGATGATGTTATAGTTGTGTGGAGATGATATGGTTATAAAATTTGAGGTAATAGATAAAACGAATAGGAAATTAAGAATGACTGACTATAATTGGCATCATATTATCCGAAGACATCCTGAAATAGCCTCTCATCAAGAGAAGATTATAGAAAGTCTTGAAAAGCCTAATAAAATAACAGATTTATAATATCTACTCACTTTGTTAGAGGTATAAAATAAATAATTTATCAAAAAATGAAAAAATACGAAACAATTGATATATATTATGATGAAGCAGGAGATTTTTTGGAAATATCTTTCGGAGTTCCTCCTGAAACTGAATATACTGAAGATATTGAACCTGATATATTTTTAACAAAAGATAAGGAAACTAACGAAATAAAAGGGATAGGAATTCTTAATTTTAAATCAAAGGCAAAAGAAACTTTTCTTAAAGAAATTTTAAAAAAACTTAATATTTCAATGCCTTTAGATATTTCTATTTCTGAATAATTAAATTAATCCTAGAGAAAGAACTGATGATGTAAATGTAGGATGGAGGTGAAATTATTAGAAGACATCTTGAAATAGTATTTCTTCAAGAGATGATTATAAAAATTCTTGAAAAGCCTGATAAGATAAAACTTATGCAAAGCTTAGAAAGGTAGTCAGAACTAAAACCTAACTCAAAACGAAATAATTTCCGGGCACTACACAAAGCTTTTTACGTAAAAAGCTTTATAAACTACTTTTTTATCATATTTGTAAGCCAATGACTTTAGGAGGCTGAAGTTCTATTGGCATTAAATTATAATTGGTAAGAAAATGAACTCTGTATATGAACTTATAGAAAAAGCACGGAAAACAGGAAAGTTAGAGAAAGGAACAAATGAAGTGACTAAAGCTATTGAAAGAGGGACTGCTAAATTTGTCGCATATGCCAATGATGTTAATCCAAAGGAAATTATTCAGCACCTACCTATATTATGTAAAGAAAAGAAAATTCCTTGCATAGAAGTTGATAAGAAAGATAAATTAGGAGTTGCTGCTGGAATTGGTGTTGGCTGTGCGAGTGTTGCTATCATCAGTCCAGGAGATGCTGAAAAAGAGCTGGAAAGTTTTAAAAATAAAATTAAATAATTTTTTAATGTTATATTAAAATTTTAAATATACGAGAGAATTTTAGGTTTAGAAAATGGGAAGTAAAACTCAAAGAGTAAAAGAAGGGCAGGGAAGTGGTTCAAAAGATGTTGGGAGTTTTGTTAGCGAAACTGCTGTTCCCGCTGTTGTAGAAGGAATTATAGGAAGAACAGGAGCTAAGGGAGAGGTCACACAAGTGAAATGCAGGATTTTACAGGGTTATGATAAAGGAAAAGTGATGAGAAGGAATGTAAAAGGGCCAGTGAGGAAAAGAGATATTTTAATGTTACGGGAGACCCAAATTGAAGCGAGAAGAATTAAAACTAAAACGATGAAAGGAGCTTTTTAATATGGAAATGAGAGAGGAAATGCCTTATACATTAGTAAGAAGATTTAACCGAAATTGCAGGAGACTTTATCATTAATTTAAAATGCCAACATGTTCATTTTGTAAAAAAAGTTATTCCTTGCATAAAGGAGTTATTATATTTACTCTGGATGGTAAAGCAATTCACTATTGTTCTAGCAAATGCAGGAAAAATGCTAATCTGGGAAGAGACTCTAAAAAAGTTTTGTGGATTAAAAAGAGAAAAAAATGAATTAATTCCGTATTTTTCTCATTGAACTTTTAATTGAAGGAAATTTACTTATTTATTTTTTTTATCGACGATAAACAAAAAAATAAGAGGGAAAGGTTTTTAAACTAATACTCACTAATTTTATTATAAATTGAGTCAGTTTCTAACTGAAAAACTTATTAAAATTATTATCTTTTAGAGAACTCTGACTTAAAATAAAATGACAGAAAAAAACCAGTATAAAGCAGAAAGCATTAAGGTACTAGAAGGTTTGGAAGGAGTTCGCAAACAGTATGATGTAGTTGAGCTTTCTAAAAAAATTAAAAAGAAAGGGGATATTCTTATATTGTCTCAAGAATTGAAAATAAAACCACGCATTTTAAATTCTGCAATTTATGAAGGAAGAATTTTGTCTGTTTTTCCGAGAATTAATAAGAGCAAAGCCGGAGTTTTAGCCAGATTAAGAACGGATAGAGAACTAAAAATTTTCTCAGAAAAATATGATGTTTATATTATTCCTGCTAGAAAATTAATACAACTAGTTAGAGAATGGAACACAAATATTCAAAGAAATCCTTGTTTATTAATAAGTCAAGAGGAACACGATTTAATTATAGGAAGTTTATTGGGAGATGCAAATATAAAACAAAGACAAAAGAATTCTTGTTTTAGGGTTGCTCATTCAGTTAAGCAAGAGAATTACATTAGTTTTAAATTGGATATTATTAATAATTTTAAAATTTCAGAGTTTAATAAAAAAAACAAAGTTATAAATAATAGAGAGGTAAATATGATATCTCTTTCAACAAAGACCCATCCAATATTTAATTTTTATAGGAATTTATTTTATAAAAATAACCGAAAACATGTAACCTCTGAAATTTTAAATCACCTTAATGCTAGGGGTTTAGCTTTTTTGATTTGTGATGATGGTAGCTATGAGACCAAACAAGGATATATCATATTATGTACTAATGCTTACACTTTTGAAGAACATATTTTAATGAAAGAATTTTTCAATAAAAAATTTAGATTAAATCCTACTATTGGTTTTAGGGATGGGAAATATTATTATCTTAGATTTAAAAAGGATGATTCAAGAAAATTAATTGAGATAATTAAACCCTTTATACCTGTTTCTATGAGATATAAAATTGGAAGATTAAAAAATGAGTGAAAAAAATAAATATTCTGCAGAGGATATAAAAGTTTTAGAGGGATTAGAGGGGGTAAGACGTCGGCCTTCAATGTACGTAGGTAGTACTGGAAAAGATGGTAGTGTTACAGTAATAGACAATGGAAGAGGAATTCCGGTTGATGCTCATCCAACTTATAAAGTTTCTGCTATGGAAATTGCCTTAACAAAATTACATGCCGGAGGAAAATTTGAAAAAGAAGCCTATCAGATTTCTGGAGGTTTGCATGGAGTTGGAGTAAGTGTTGTTAATGCCTTGTCAATAAAATTAATAGCGAAGGTAAAAAGAGATGGAAATATTTATCAACAAGAATATAGCATTGGGAAACCATTATATTCTGTTAAAAATGTTGGGAAATGTGGAAGGGAAACAGGAACAGAAATAACTTTTTTCCCAGATACAGATATATTTTCAACGACTGAATTTGATTTTGTTATATTAAAAAAAAGACTTCAGGAAATTGCTTTTCTAAATCCTGTAAAAATAATTTTAAGGGATGAAAAGCAAAATAAGGAAGATACATTTTATTATAAAGGCGGTTTGTACGAGTTTATAGAACATATAAATAAAACAAAAACAGTTTTACATAAACCAATTTATTCTAAAAAAGAAGTAAATGGGACAATTATTGAAATTACTATTCAGTATACTGACGGATACAATGAAAATATTTTTGGATTTGTCAATACAATAAATACAACTGAAGGAGGAACTCATGTTTCAGGATTTAAAACTGCATTAACAAGAGCTATAAATGATTTTGTTATTAAAAAAAATTTGCTTAAAGGAGAAAAGATAACTGGAGATGATACGAGAGAAGGACTAACTGCTATTGTTAACATAAAGATGAGAGAACCCCAATTTGAAGGCCAGACAAAAACAAAATTAGGCAATAGCGAAATGAAAGGAATTGTAGATTCAATGGTATATGTTTTTTTAACAGAGTATTTTGAGGAGAATCCTAGTATAGCAAATAAAATTGCTCAAAAAGTTATAACGAGTGTAAAGGCGAGAGATGCAGCTAAAAAAGCAAGAGATTTAGTGAGGAGAAAGAATCTTGTCGGTTTTTCAGGGCTTCCTGGGAAGCTTGCAGATTGCTCATCTAAAAAAGTTGAGAAAACTGAATTGTACATAGTTGAAGGAGATAGTGCCGGAGGTTCGGCTAAGATGGGCAGAGATAAAGAATTTCAAGCAATTTTACCAATGAAAGGTAAGACAATAAATGTTGAAAAAGCAAATCCAACTAAAGCATTAAGTCATGAAGGTATTACTAATTTGATAACTGCGATTGGGACAGGAATTCGCGAGAACTTTGATATCACTAAATTAAGATATAGTAAAATTGTTATTTTGAGTGATGCTGATGTAGATGGACAGCATATTACAACTTTGTTATTAACTTTTTTTTACCGGTATCTTCCTCAATTAATCGAGAATGGAAATTTGTATATTGCTGTTCCACCACTTTATAGAGTGAGGAAAAAGAAAGATTATTATGTTTATAACGAAGATGAATTGAAGAAATTAATTGAAAAGTCAGAAAAGAGCGAAGTAACAAGGTTTAAAGGTTTATCTGAAATGAATCCTCAGCAATTATGGGAAACTACACTTGATCCGAATAAAAGGATTCTAAAAAAAGTTATGATTGAAGATGCGGTGCTTGCTGATGAAACTTTTTCAATGCTTATGGGAGATATTGTTGGGCCTAGAAGAAAATTCATTGAAGTAAATGCAGATATTGCTGAGGTTGATATGTAAAGCAGTGATAATAGAAAATGGAAGACAGTAAGAATCCGAGATTCTTAAGCCTCCCATTTTAAAACTGAAGAGTAAGATAAAAATGGAAGAAGAACAAAATGATGAAGAAGAAATTGTGATTAATGAAAACGATGATGGTTCTAATGGAACAGAAGTAGAGCATTTAGAAAAAGAAGAGCTTAATCTAAAAGATATAGATGAAAATAGAATTTTAAATCGTGAGATTACTCGCGAAATGAAAAAGTCTTACATTGATTACGCAATGAGTGTAATTGTTAGCAGGGCTTTACCAAGTATAGAAGACGGGCTTAAGCCTGTTCATAGAAGAATTTTATATGCTATGAAATTAATGGGATTAGATAAAGGTTCTACAAAAAAATGTGCAAGAATCGTTGGGGATACAATGGGAAAGTTTCATCCTCATGGTGATATGGCTATTTATGATGCGTTAGTGAGAATGGCCCAAGATTTTTCTTTACGATATCCTCTCATTCATGGCCAAGGCAATTTCGGTAGCGTCGATGGAGATAGCGCAGGAGCTCAAAGGTATACAGAAGCTAAACTAGCAAAAATTTCTCTTGAGTTATTACAGGACATTGAAAAAGAAACTGTTTCTTTCATTCCAAATTTTGATAATTCTATGGAGGAACCGGTTGTTTTGCCTGGAAAAATTCCTAATTTATTAATTAACGGTTCAAGCGGAATTGCAGTTGGCATGACTACTAATATTCCCCCTCATAATTTAATAGAAGTATGTGATGGAATTGTAGCAACGATTAACAAGCTATCAATAACCAATGAAGAATTAATGGAGATTATTAAAGGCCCAGATTTTCCGACAGGAGGACAAGTTGTAGCAGAAAATTTAAATGAGCTATATGAAAAAGGAAAATCTAGTATTATTATAAGAGGCAAGGTTAAAACCGAGGATAAAGGAGGAAAACAGTTGATAGTTATAACTGAAATTCCATACCAAATAAATAAATCTGAATTAGTAAAACAAATTGCAGAGCTTGTAAGAGACAAAAAGCTAACTGATGTTAGTGACATAAGAGACGAGAGTTCTAAAGGAGAGATAAGGATAGTTATAGAAATGAGAAAAGGGATTGATAGCAAGTTTACAATCAATAGATTATATAAATCAACTAAGTTACAAAGCAGATTTGATGCTGTTTTAGTTGCATTGGAAAATGGTGTTCCTAAAACTTTCTCATTAAAAAGGATAATTGAAAGTTACATAAATTATAGAAGGAAAATTATAAGAAAAAGAACTGAATTTGACTTAAAAAAAGCAGAAGCTAGATTACATATTGTTGAAGGATTGTTGATAGCCTTAAGAAATTTAGAGGTAATTATTGAAACAATCAAAAGGAGCAAAACAACAATCGAGGCAAGTGAAGCCTTGCAGAAAAAATTTAAACTAAGCAAGAAACAAGCAGAGGCTATTTTAGATATAACTTTAAAACAATTAACATCTTTAGAGCAGGAAAAGTTAAAGAATGAAGAAAAGGATTTAAAATCTTTAATAACAGAGCTAAAAAAAATTTTAGGAAATGAAAAAGAAATTTTTGATATTATTAAAAAAGAGCTAAATGAAATAAAGAAGAATTATGGTGATGAAAGAAGAAGCCAGATAATCAAGACTGTTAAGGAAATTCATGAGAAAGATTTAGTTCAGAAAAAAGATGTTGTAATAACCATAACACAAAAAGGATACATTAAGAGAATGCCTTTTGAAATTTATAATGAACAGAAACGAGGAGGAAAAGGAGTTATTGGAGCAGAGTTAAGTTCAGAGGATTTTGTAAAACAATTAATAAGCTGTTCAACACATGATTATCTATTATTATTCAGTGAGAGGGGGAGGGTATTTTGGTTAAAAGCGTATAAGGTTCCAGAAACACAGAGACTGGGAAAGGGACAGGCAATTGTTAACTTATTGAACATTAAGGATGATAGAATTGCTAACGTTATTTCTGTGAAAGAGTTTAAGGATAATCTATTTATTGCAACAAGAAAAGGGCAAGTGAAAAAAATAAAACTAGAGTTATTTGCTAAACCTAGGAGTACAGGAGTGAGGATTATTAACCTACCATTAGACAATTCTGATAGTGTTGTAGACGTTAAAAAAATTGTAAGTAAGCAGGAAATTATGTTAATGACAAAGAAAGGGCAAGCAATTAGGTTTAATAGTGATGAGGTAAGAGAAATGGGAAGAACTAGTTACGGAGTAACCGGGATTAAATTAGAAAGGAATGATGAAGTTGTTAGTGTAGAGATAATAGAAGATATTAAACAGTCAATACTGACAATAACTGAAAAAGGATTTGGAAAAAGAAGTAAAGTCGGGGACTATAGATTAACAGGAAGGGCAGGAAAAGGAGTTAAAAATATAAAGATAAATGAAAAAACAGGGAATGTTATTACAAGTATTACAGTAGATGATAAAGATAATTTTGTTGTTTCAACAGAAAAAGGAATAGTAATAAGAACAAATGTGAAAAATATAAGAGTAATGGGAAGAGCTACTAGTGGAGTAAGAATTATTAAATTAAACTATGGAGATAGGGTTAGTGATATGGCAAGATTAGATAGCGATCAAGATGTTCAGATGAGTTTAGATGTCTAGTTGACTTTTGAATTTTAGAGTAGTTCTTAACATTTATATAATATTATTTATTTGAATATTCATGCTTGATTTTTGGAGAATTATGCATGAAAATTGTTAAGTTTTGGCAGAACGGATGGAGAGATTGGATTAAAATTTTAGAGTATAATTTGGAAAATGAAGCAGATACTCTTGATAAACGACTTTTTGACAATTTAGGAGATTACAACGATGATTGCTTACATATTTATGAACTTAATATGAAAAACACTTATTATAAGATTAATTCCTTACATCAAACATATTGTTCATTTTTTCTTTATCCTTTTAGGAAAGATCGTATCAGAAATCAAGGTTATGCACGCGCATGCAATAGATTGGATACTATAATTAGAAGGATACATGAAGAGATTCATAAAAGAAGAAAAGTTTTCTAAATATTGATAATTCCTTTGGTTGAGAGTATAAATAATTTTGTTGAAACTTCCCAAAATATTTAACCATAAAGGTTAATATGATTGAAAGGAGGTGAAACAAAATGAAACAGACACTAAC
>JAGVWY010000033.1 GCA_018304055.1 Candidatus Pacearchaeota archaeon | reverse complement strand
ACAAGTGCTTTTGCTAAAATCCTGATATTACAATTATCATCTTGATTGCTTAAATCAGGAGAGCATGCGGATTTATCTGCTTCTGATTTTACATTTGTCCATGCATCGCCTGACATCGGTAATTTCATTATTTCTTCTTTAGATATCCATATTCCTTTTCCTGTTATAGGACAACTTCCACAATCCTTAGAACATGTTGAACAACTCTCTCCGGTTTCACATTGAGCATTCCCACAAACCGCAGATACACAATCAGAATCAGAAGAATCTATCTTGCCATCACAGTCATCATCAATAGCATTTGTACAAACTTCTTTAATTCCTGGATTTACTTTGTTATTATTATCATTACAATCTAGTTGAGAAAAAGTACAGGTATTAGAAGCAGGATTACCATATCCATCTTTGTCATTATCAGTACACGTTACAGGACAACTTCCACAATCTTGCGAACAAGAAGAACATGATTCCTCTCCATTGCATACATTATCTCCGCAAACAGGCGCTGGTGGAGGACAACTTCCACAATCTTGAGAACAACTTGAACAACTCTCTCCAGTCTCGCATTGGTTATTGCCACAAACAGAAGCAGGAGGCACTTCTATACATTCATTATAACCCTGAATTCCCAAGAAATCCTTAATACCACATAATAATTTTTTGAAAAAACTAACTTCAGATTTTACTTTCTGTACTTCTTCTTCCAAAGACTTAATATCTGTTTTCAATTCTTGTACCTCTCCTTCTAAAAATATGCATTTTCCAACAGAGCATTCATTACTTTTACATTCAAAATTATTCTCGCAACTACTATCTAAATTTTTTTGCGATTTAATTGTTTTATTAACATCACAATAACTCGGTTCATTATCTTTGACAATTCTTATTCCGATGCTGTAACAACTATTTCCAAACAAACAACCACTACACCCATTACTACTAACTCCGCATCCCTCATTAATGATTCCATTGCAATTATCATCTATATTGTTATAACATACTTCATTTTTTCCAGGATTTACTTCATTATTATTATCATTACAGTCAACAGCCCCGCAACTGCCTCCATTTGAATTATAATTATCATTATCATTATCAATACAAGTCACAGGACAACTTCCACAATCTTGCGAACAAGAAGAACAAGATTCACCGGTTTCACATTGGTTATTTCCACAGCTAGGAGTTGGCGGAGGACATTCACCGCAATCTATTATAGTACCACATCCATTATCCCATGTTCCACATGTTTTTCCAAGCTCACTACATGTTTGAGATATGCATGGAGGTTTTTGAGTGTCTTGGCTAACAACATTCCATGTTCCAAAATTTTTCAATAAATTATCGTTATAATTGCTATTGTTAATATCACTAACATACAGTTCAACAGAGTAATTTCCAGTAAAATTTTCTTTAAAAGTAACTGGCCACCTAACCTTTAATTTGTCTTTGTCTATATTTTCAACAACAATTCTAGAAACATTAATTTCCACATATGAACTTTCAAGCAAATTATTAGAACCAGGAATATATCCTCCTATCCATGGAGAACTACCACTATTATCTCTTACATAAACTTTATTTTCAACTTTAGAGTATCTTAAAACAACTCTTTTTTTATTGCCATCTTTTCCAAGAAATCGTACTCTTGTCTCATATATGTTATCATACCCATCACTATCAATATATAATGCAACAAAAGCCTCTCTCACTCCAACTTTTGAGGACGAGTTCACAGGAGAAATTCTAATACCATAAGGTTCAGCAGCATAAATTACATTCGTTAAAACAATAATTAAAAATAAACCTAATACTATAAACACGCCTCTTTTCATAATATACTAACATAAGGAGAGTTTTTAAATATTTCTGGCACTAAACTTTTTGTGCTTTGCACGAGGGACTTTGGTGGTTTTTATAATCAAAAAGATTTATTGGAAATTATTTAAGAAACAATCAATTTTCAGAAGCTAATCTTCTAGATTTGTATTCTCTATGAATATCTCTATAATATTCAAATACTGCATGTTTTTCAAAATTAGGTATTAACAAATAAACACAATCATCTCTCCAATCATCACGAGTTTCAACTCTTCTAGCTGACCATTCATACTCTTCAGGAATATTTTTTCTATCTACAGATTGAACTTCTTCAGGATTTACTAAAGGATACAAATGCCCCCTTTTATCTGCTTCAATACTTTTAAGAATATCTTCTAAACTAATTCCTGCAACATATCCTTTATCTCCAAGTTTTGCAAATACAATGCCATTGCTCTGGCTATTCTTCTGACCATTTCTATAGCCATTATTTTCTGCCATTATCTTTAGAGTTATAAAAAGTATTTAAAAATTTCAAGAAATTATTTTGTAGATTATTCTATATGCTATTACATTTGGAGTTCATTCAATGACATTTACGTGATATTCTATTTGTTTACACCGAGTATTTTGAGGTTTGAGTCTATATTGTTCCATGCAAACAAAATCAAAAGAGATTACATAGGTTTATATACCCATGATACGCTTTAAATTTAGTATATGGAAGATTTCTATGTATAGAATTATATAATTCGATTGATTAGAACTATGTTCTAACAAATTAAATTTCAATGGAGGATAAAATGGATGGAAAAGTTAAGTGGTTTAACAAACTTAAAGAATACGGCTTTATTAGTGGCACAGATGGAAAAGACTATTTTGTTCATTCCAAGGATCTTGTAGAAGGAACACAGCTTGAAGAAGGCAATGATGTCATATTTGAACCAACTGAAGGCGATAAAGGGTTGAAAGCTACAAAAGTCGCAATTAAAAAAGCTTAAACAGATTTTTTATAGAGAACTTTCAATAATTGACATTTCCGAAGACTTCATTTTCTATGAAAATGAATGGATTAGGAATTTTAATTCCTAAGGAAATCTACTCAAAGTTCTTCTTAGAGAATTTTGAAAAACTCTTAAAAACAAAATACTCTATAAGTTTATAATATTTAATAATGGCATTTAGAAATTTAGGAATAAAGGAAGAAGTTATCAAAGTTATAGAAGAAGAAAATTTTGAAAAACCTTTTGAAATACAAGAGAAAGCTATTCCGTTTGTCTTGGATGGAAAGGACGTTATAGCACAGGCTGCAACAGGAAGCGGAAAAACTCTAGCTTTTGGAGCAGGAATCATACATATTTGCAAGCGTGAAGAAAAAATTCAAGCCCTGGTATTGGTTCCAACAAGAGAGCTTGCAGAACAAGTTGCAGGAAGCATGAAAAAATTTTCTAAATATAATTTTTTAAAAACAACTGTTGTTTATGGTGGGGTTGGTATGGCAGCGCAAATTAAAAATTTAAAAAATGCGGACATTGTTGTTGGAACTCCAGGAAGAATTCTAGATTATATTACGAGAAGAATAATTGATTTGAAATTTTTGAAGGTTTTAGTACTAGATGAATCAGATAGAATGTTAGATATGGGATTTATAAGAGATGTGGAAAGAATAATAAAAGCTTGTCCTATAAACAGGCAGACATTAATGTTTTCTGCTACAATCTCTCCAGAAATCACACACTTGGCTAAAAAATATATGATTAATCCTATGAAAGTTTCTGTTGAATCTTATGTTGATCCAAGCAACTTAAGGCAATTTTTTTATGATGTTAATGAAAGAGAAAAATTTTCTCTTCTTGCTCATTTATTGAAAAATGAAGATTCTGAACTAACAATGGTTTTCTGCGCAACAAGAAGAAGAGTAGATATTATAGCAAAAAAATTAGATTCTCAAGGAATCGATATATTGGCTATACACGGGGGATTTCCCCAAAATAGAAGGTTAAGAATAATGGAAGAGTTCCAAAATAAAAAAATAAGGATTTTAGTATGCACAGATGTTGCAGCAAGAGGACTGGATATTAAAGGAGTTTCTCATGTCTATAATTATGACATACCGAATGAAAGTAAAGATTATATTCATAGAATAGGAAGAACAGCAAGAGCAGGAGAAAAAGGAAAAGCAATTAGTCTCGTTTCTAATAGGGATGGAAAAAATTTTGAGAATATTTTAAGAAATCCTAAACTATCGATCAAGAAAGAAACTCTTCCTGAATTTGAAAGATTATCAATTGAAACTAAAGTACATGATTCACACAGAAAATCTGTAGGCAGAAGAAATTTTAGAAGAGAAAGGAGCATTTATGGGGGAAGAGTTAATTTTGGAAGAAGAAAAGGAAGATTTAATAGAAGTTATGGAAATCATAATAGAGATAAAAGAACATTAGGAAGAAAGTATGATTCTGGAAGAAGAGATAATTGGAAAAGGAGATAGTGTAGGGAATCTTATTACAACTTTCATCTATATTTTATTATAGTCAATGACATTTTAAATTGAGCATATATGTCTTGACTATCAAGGGAAAAACATAGTAGTCTGCTCAATTATTTATGTTTTTCACTATAGTTCTAAATAAAAGTTTTAATTTTCCTTCCTTATTCCTTCTATAATATTTTCCAGCTCCAAGTCCATATTTAACTATCATCTTTTTAGAACCTAATGCTTTCCAATTACCAGTACATCTCTTAGAATCTACAAAATTATATTCAAAATATGTATCTCTTAAGGTAGAAATTTCTCCAGGAGGAATAAATTTATCATAAGAAACGTATAAATCTCCTGTATGTAAATTTTCTCTTGTTGGAGATTCTACTCTATCCATTTTTTAGATATTTTTACATATACCAATCATGAGGAAATTTTTCTTGAAGCTCATTTCTAGCTTTTTTCATTTTTATAAGATTCTTTATACCCATTGCTGATAAGAATAATCCGACTAATGTTGATGGATAAATTATATAATTTCTCATTTGATTAATAAATCCAATTTTATCTCTCTGATAACTTTTATATTCTAGATTATTCAATATTTTATTTGATTGTTGCTGTATGTCTGAAATTGATTCTGATAATTCGACCCTATATTCATCAACTACCTTCTCTAGTGATTTTGATTGTTCATTTTTATAAGGAGGATTAGCAATTTGAGTTAATGAATTATATTCATCATTTAGTTTTTGTATATATAATTGTATATTATCATAATCTCGAACAATTTTTAGTTTAGATGGATAATTTTCTATAGCATATAATGACGCATATATTGATACAAGAGTAAGACTCGCAGCAATAACATATTTCGCACATCTTTTTCTGAATTTTTCTACTTTATTTTTCAAATTTTTTTTATCGAGATTTTTTTCTTCTAATTCAATATTGATTTCATCTTCCATTTTTACTTATATTGATAATAACTTTTTTTTATCTATCAACTCTAACAATAGGAGTTCCTTCGACTGCATAAAAAATTCCATCATGAGTTAATATAATTGTTCTTACATCAACTAATCCATCATATGTTTTTCCTATTTCTCTTTTAATTTTAGTTAGAAAATGTTCAGGATTCTTTCCTGTCGTATCACTATTATAAAATTTAGTAATATAATATAATTCTATGGCACACCTAAACCTATCGGGATAGTGTTGTCGACTATCTAACTGTTCATGTAGTTCTCTTAAGCTTCCACGATACAATATTATTTCATCAAGATTTTTTTCTTCTGGCATTTTTTATTTTAGTTGGTAATTTTAGTTTTTTCTAAATTTATAAACTTTATGATAGTCATCCGTATTAAATAAATTATTTTCTGATAATATCCCTTCTTTTAATAAAGGTGATAAATCAATTACAATTCCTTCTAATTTAGGATGTAAATGTGTTCGTTTCACTGCTTCTCTTATTTTTCCAGGTTTAGATGCAACGAGAATTTTTGGTTCAATACCTTCACACATTATTTCATACGTTCCATCATCACATTTTCGTGCAAATGCATAGTATTTTCTATCCATTTTATTCTCAATAATTAACAAAGTAATAGATTTATTTAAACATATCTGCATTCAGGGTCATGTTCTCTTTCATCGTCGTCAAATCTGTTTACACATCCTAAATCATCTTCATCTATCTTACCATCTTTATCATTGTCTATTCCATCAGAACATTGAGGAACTCTAAATGTCTTTAGCTCAACCTCGCATGGAAGTCTGTTATCTCTATTACCACTATTATCAAAATAGTTATTGCTTCCAGATTCTAAAATATGTATATATAATCTTGTAGCTCCTTGAGGAATTAAAATGCCTTTATCAAATGAATTTCCTGTGTTAAAAGTATCAATTGTCAAAGGATAACGTGCAACTGTGTTTTTGTTATTATCACTAAATGTCCCATAAGTATCTTTTTTGCATGAAGAAGGTAATTCATCTTTCCCATTGTGAATTCTATGAGAATAACTGCCAGTAATAGCTGCTACTTTTACCAGTTGTCCTGGCGTTAGCCCTGAAATCGCAAGTGTAGGAGCTTTTGCATCACCATTCGTTACATGCTCCCAAGGTCCTTGATTACCTTTGAATTGAGCACTAAAACTTTTTAATAAAACATTATCAAATAACTCCACTAAATCATCAACCTTTCCATCTCCATCATTATCAATTCCATCATCACAAATTTCTGTAATGCATTGGCCATTAAAACAACCATTAGGACAATCATTAACAAGTTTAACTTTAACATCAGAGTTGCAACTGCTATTGATGTTTCCAGCATTTAAACACATATATTCTTTATAATGTTGATATAAATCTCCATCTTTGCAAAATTTCTCTCCAGTATAATCATTTGTCCCGCAATCAGGATTTGAATTGCATTGTACTTGGATACATTCTCCTTCATAACAAGCTTTGTCAGAACATTCTTCTTTTTTAATATCCTTGTTTATCTCTCTGCAAAAACTGTCTTTTGTTCCTGGATTCTTGCATTCAAACTTAACAGTATTTTGATACACATCTCCTTCTTTGCAAAAGTTATCACTTGAGTGATCAATTCCACAATCACTATCTTTAAAACAAAAAATATTCTCATAAAAACAAAAACTATCAGGAGTATCAGGATTAACGCAACTATCAGCAGTCTTGTTATTATTATCATTGCAGTCATTATCTGTTTTACATTCTATAATTTCATACCTGCAAAAACTGTCTTTTGTTCCTGGATTAACACAACTATCTTTTGTGTAATCATTATTATCATTACAATCGCTATCTTTGTTACATATAATTTTATTTACATTGATATTAATAACAATTTCAGTATCTGCTTCAGGATTTCCAGGAAGAGAATGATCTACTTTAGCTAAATGAGCTCTTATTCTATGAGTTCCATCAGGGACATTGTTTAATCTTATGGTGTTTTC
>JAGVWY010000032.1 GCA_018304055.1 Candidatus Pacearchaeota archaeon | reverse complement strand
TAAAAAATATAATGGAAAATTTTATATAAGAATAGAAGACACAAATCCTGAAAATATTTATCCTCCTGCTTACAAAATGATTGAAAAAGAATCAAAATGGCTTTTTGAGAATCCTATTATTATCATTCAATCTAAAAGAATGGCTCTTTATTATAAGTATATTGAAAAACTTCTGAAAAAAAATGCTATTTACATTTGTACGTGCAGTCAAGAAAAATTCAAAAAATATGTGCAAGATAAAAAATCCTGTCATTGTAGGAATCTCTCATTAAAAGAACAGAAAGAAAGATGGAAGGAAATGCTCAACCCAAAAGGATACAAAGAAGGAGAAGCAGTTGTAAGGTTTAAATCAGGCATGGAGCTAAAAAATCCTGCGTTTAGAGATTTTCCTCTAGCACGAATAAATCTTTCTAAACATCCTTTACAAAAAAATAAGTATAGAGTCTGGCCATTAATGAATCTGGCTGTTACAGTAGATGATATTGAATTAAAAATTACAAATATTATTAGAGCGAAAGACCATAGGGATAATGCTGAAAAACAAAAACTTATTTTCCATGCTTTAGGAAAAAAATATCCTGAAAGTTATTTTCTGGGAAGAATTCATTTGAAAGACCTTGAATTATCATCTTCTCAAATGAGAAAAGACATAGAATCAGGAAAATATAAAGGGTGGGATGATCCTAGACTACCGACTATAGCTTCATTAAAAAAACAAGGCTATAAACCAAGTGCCTTCCATGCACTTGCAGAGCAAATAGGATTAAGTGAAGTAGACAAAACAATAGACAGAAAAGAACTTTTTTTGTTGTTAAAAAATTTTAATAAAAATGCTATTAAAATGGAAAATTTTTCTTAAATAATAGCCTTAAAATGAATAAAAGTGAACCTTTTTTAAGGTCGTTGACGTAATTAAAAGGGTTTATATAATTTTATTTCTAAATAATCTAATGGAAGATATTGCACTTTTCTTTGAAATGATAAATAAATTGGATGAACCAATAAAATTGGATGAACCAATAAAAACTGATATTTCTGAAATGGTTAATTCTGATTTTATTGTTACCATAAATAAGAATGCTAACTTTAGTAATAGAGTTAATGAATTTCTAAATAAAATTGATAAAATAATATCAACCTCTTTTGGGTCTGCAATTCTTTATATTGTAGGTGAATTATCAGATAATATTGAGCAACATTCAGAGTATTCTAACGCTTATCTATTCTTAAAACAAAATTTAAAGGAGGAGATTGTAAAAATACTAATTTATGATGATGGATTGACTATTCCATTAATCTTTGATAAAAATAGTATTAATTTTTCAGAAGATAATGAAGCGATTAAAATGGCTCTAATGGGTACAACTACTAAGAAAGAGGATATTTCTAGGGGGTTTGGTTTAAGCAGTACAAAAAAGATAGTTAATGCATTAAAAAGGAAGATACAAATAATCTCAAGAAGAGGTTTTTTGGAAGTGGAAAATTCAAGGGTTAAAAAGAAAGATTTAGATAAAGAAATAAGAGGAACTCTAATATTTATTAAACTAAAAACTCCTGAAAAAGATTTAAATATATACCCTTATTTAGAGTAGAATGAAAAATATATCTCTATACAAAGAATTCGGAAACAATATACTAACTAGAAGCAGTATAGATTATCTCTTTAGAAAAATATCTAAATTAAATAATAAATACATCATAATTGATTTTAAAAATGTTAAATTTATTTCAAGATCATCTGCAGCCGAGTATCTTAAGTTAAAGGAGAAAATTGATAAGGCTCTTGTGGAACAAAATATGTCTGATGAAGTGAAATCAATGTTTAATTTAGTTGTAAAGCAACTAAAAGAAATTTCTTTGGTAAATTAATGGAATAATAAAGAAGATGCATTAACTTTTTATATGATAAAGCTCATTTTATTATATTTGCATTTTCTTTTTTAAGATTCTAAAATCTAAGTGTTCAAACTCGCGTTTGTATTTAGCTAATAATTTATTAAAGAGAACTTTGCATAATTACGATTTCCGAAGACTTCATTTTCTCTGAAAATGAATGGATTAGGAATTTTTAATTCATAAGGAAATCTAGCAAAGTCTTCAAAATCCCTGATTTTGAATGTATCAAGAATTTTCTTATAAAAATAAATTCTTGAATACCCCAAAAATGCTACGCCATAACAAATGCATTTTTGATGTATCAGAGAACTTGTTCTCTGAGTCCTTCTTAGAGAATTTTGACATTTTTATTTTTTCAAAATTCTCTAAAGATTCCTAAATACAAACGTTCACAGTCACAGATAATAACAACATTTCAGATAATAACTATAGCATTGATTATAAATATTAGTTCCTATTGTTATAGTTTGGCAAGTTATAAATAATACAATTCAAAGAGGAGCAACAAAAACAGAGAAAAAATTCAATTGTGTAGGGCTTATTATTGAAATCTGAACTTTTGCGTTTTACGTGAGGGACTTTGGTGTTTTATAAGGGGATCCAACAAAAGTTCAGCTCGGAAACTTTTGCAGGATTATTATACATAAAATGCAAAAGTTTACGAAATAATAGATATTAATACAAATTCAGAAACTGTAACTATTAAATCTAATAAAAAAATAGAGGGCTATAGAATTTATGTTGATAATTCATTAGCTATTGATAAACCTAATGAGAATTTTGAAAAACTCTGAAAAACAAAATTCTCTAAGAAGAACTTTGAGTAGATTTCCTTCGGAAATGTCAATTATTCAAAGTTCTCTAATCAAGCGTTAGAATCGTTTCAAACTATAAAAGAAAACCTAAGTTTAACTAGTAACAAGAAAATAACAACAAGCGGAAAAATAGGAGAAAAATGGTGTGAAAATTTTGAAAGAATAGTTTCTTAATCCAAAATAATTGTATCAAACAAAAATATTTCTAAACAAAATATTTATAAAGAGCGTTTTCCTCGATAATATATCCTTAAAGTTAAAAAGAGGATGAAAGGAGGTACAGAGTTTATAGAAAATGTTAAATAAGAAATCTCAGTCTCAAATAATAACAACAGTGTTAATTATATTATTGGTATTAGCTGCAATAGTAATAGTTTGGCAGGTAGTAAACAATACAGTTCAATCTGGAGCTGAACAAGTAAAACAACAATCAAATTGTCTAGGAATTAATCTTAACATAGAAAGTATTGGTAGTGGAGATACACCTGCTATAAAAGTTAAAAGAGAGACTGGAGGACCAGCAGGTCCAATAAGTGTATCAGTATTTATTGGCGGAACTATACAATCAACAAAGATTACTGGTCTTGATCGCTTGGGAACAGGAACTTATACGCATGCTGCTGCAATAACTACAGGAACTGTAGTTGCTATTGCTCCAGTAGTTGACAATGTGCAATGTGATATACTTGATTCTATGGTAGCTCCTTAATTTTTTATTTTTATTTTTTTAATTTTTATTTATAATTCTTAATTAAATTTTTCAAATACCTCAATCGCAGAATATTTATAAAGAACGTTTTCCTCGATAATATATCCTTAAAGTTAAAAAGAGGATGAAAGGAGGTACAGAGTTTATAGAAAATGGATAAAAAATTAGATTCGCATTTTGATTTAGAGATAAATAAATTATTGCTTAAATCAAAACGTTCACAGTCTCAAATAATAACAACAGTGTTAATTATATTATTGGTATTAGCTGCAATAGTAATAGTTTGGCAGGTAGTAAATAATACAGTTCAATCTTCAACTAGAGAAGTTGAAGAAAGGTCAGAGTGTATAGGAATTAATCTTAATATAGAGAAAATAAGTGGGACTGATGTAACTGTAAGAAGAGGTGCTGGGGGTCCATCAGGACCAGTAAATGTAGCAGTGCTTGTTGAAGGATTTCCTAAAGAAGCTAGTATCGGTGATGCGGATCCGCTAGAAACCCACATCTATACACACTCTGTAATAATACCTTCAGGAAAAGGAGTCGTTATTGCTGCAGAAATTAACGGAAAGTTATTATGCCCAGCTGCAGATAGTGCAATAGCTCCTTAATTCTTTACTTTACTTGATTTCTTTTAATAAATCTCTGAATAATTTCCTCGCTGATTCTATTTCATTTTGTTTATAAGCTTGAACACCAAAGATTCCCTTAAAACTATCGTCAAATTGTGGCTTGTCAAGAAATAAAGCTTGTTTCTTCATTAACATTCTTAGTTTATCTAAATCTCCTCTTAAAAGAAATGTTTTCAGTTTATTCTTATTGCAAGGCATTAATACAATGATATCCCTAACATCAGATAATCTACCACTATGTATTTTCATAGAAGTCAACAATTCTTTAGCTGGAGTTAAAAATTCTAAATTATTTAATTTTCTTTTTTGAGAATTTTTATCTATACTCTCAAAGCTCCAGCTAGCATTAGTAGTTCTTGAAACTAAGCCATTTATTAATAGGTCTACATAAACTGGCAAGTTATTCATTTTTTTAACAAAACGCTTAAAATTTTCTCCATACAGAACATCTATTTCTTTTTCATAATTAATAGAATAACCTTCTTTTAAAAGTAATTTTTCGAAATTTAAAAAATCGGCTTCTTTTATTACAACATCTAAATCTACAGAGAATCTTTTTTTATAAGTTGAAATAGCATATCCTCCAATAACTACAAATATAAGATTATTTTCTAGGAAAAGTCCAATTAATCTTATTACTTCATTCTCTCTTTCTAATAAACCAATTTTTGGATTCATCCTCACATGTTTGTATAAATCTCCGAATATCTTTTATTTAAACCTAAATCGTATAATAAATCCAATTGTTCCAAAACATTATCTAAATATAATTTCTTACAATAGTCTATTAACTCTTTCAATGGTGTAACCGGCAATTTATTTATCTTTTCTATTTTAAACTTTTTTTTGGGAATTATATAAATTAAAGGCCTTTTATTCATTAATTTGTTTTCTGTCCAGACTATATTTTTTTTGTTCAATATTTTTTTCAAAAAATTTGTATCACTTTCAACTACTTCTAAGTAATATATCTTATCATAAAAGTCTCCTGTTATAAATCCCCCTTTTGTCCATATAGTTATTGCTGTGCCTTTTGTGAATCTAATTCTTAATTTTGTTTCTTTAACTACCTCCCAAAACTCATTGTCTTTATACACAACAGAAACTGCCCTATCTAATTCCTTAAATTTATTATAGATTAAATTCTTATTAATCTTTATTATATTTTTATTTCCTTTTCTCATTATTTTAAAGACATCATATTTTTCCAATTCTAATATCCAATTATAAACAGCAGAATAAGCAAATCCAGTTTTATTGGCCAAGCTACGGATGCTCTCTCCGTCTCTTGCATTTCTTATTATTTTTATAGTTATTTCATTTATTATCATTATATTTGAACTTCTTTGAAGTTTAAATGTTTGAGAATTTTCTAAAATTCTCATTATCTTTTAAAAGATAATGGATATTTAAATGTTTCTATTCTAGATAATCAGAAAAAAACAAAAAATAATTTAATATTTAAAGGCAAAATTTAGTTTTTATAATTCTTTAATCATATAAATGCCATCTTCATCTAATCTATAACCTAATTTTTTATAATATTCCCTTACTCCCACACCAGAAATAACAGCTATTTTCTTATATCCATTTTTTCTCGCTATTTTTTCAGCTTCTATCATCAATTGTTTCCCAATCCCTGTATGTTGTCCTTTTTCTCCTTTTTCTCCTATATTCAAAGATTTTCCATACACATGCAATTCTCTCACAATAACAGCATTTTTCAAACTTTTTATAAAAGGTTTGTAAGGAAATCTTAATCTCAGTAACCCAAACAAAATATTATCTTTATTAGTGAATTGAAGAAAAAATTCTTTTCCATGACTTGCCTCGTATTCTAAAACATTCAATGTAATATTCATATCAATGTCTTTCGCAAATTGGCTACTAAATCCTAATTCTCTCATCCTTATTTCATGAACTTTTTCTTTTTTCTTTCTTAAACTAGCCTCTATTTCTCTCCTTATATCTATTCTTGTTATTCCTGAAACAAGTCTTTCAGGGGGAATTTCTCTCATAATTCTCATGGTTCTGCAATATTCTGGAATCATTAAAGTCATTTCTTCTAATATTTCTTGTGTTTCTTTTTCATTGTAAGGAATAAAATTGATTCTTTTATACATTTTTTCTAAAGGAGAATCCTGAATAACCTGACAAGGATAAATTTTTAGTTGGTCAGGCCTATAAGAAGGATTATCAAAAATTTCTTTAAATAAGATAAAATCTTTTTCTCTATTACTATATGGTAAGCCAGGCATAATATGATAGCCTAACTTAAATCCTGCCTCTCGTAATTTTTCAGAAGCTTCTATAACCTCTTTTACTGTATGCCCTCGATTTGTTTTTTTATATAAATCATTGTCAGGCATTTGAACTCCAAGTTCAACTCTTGTTGTGCCATAATTTAACATATCTCTAATTTCTTCCTCGCTGCAATTATCCGGCCTATTCTCAATGCATAAAGCCACGCATCTATGTCTAACAGTTTCATTTATTTTTTTAGCTTCTTCCAAATCCTTGCTTTCCTTATTATTTAATGCTTCATAAACTCTTTTAATAAACCACTCTCTATATTTTTTCGGATATTGTAAAAATGTTCCTCCTAAAATTATTAATTCAATTTTATCAGTTGGATGATTCATTAATCTGAATGCTTTAAGTCTAACTCTAACTTGTTCATACGGATCATAATCTAACATTAATGCTCTCATTACAGCAGGACTTTTATCAGTGTAACTTTGAGGAACTTTTTCTCCTCCAGGACAATAAATACATGTTCCATGATCACATTTTCTTGGTTTCACAACTACAGTTATTGGAGTTACTCCTGCAAGAGTTTTTGCAGGCTTTCTTACTTCATTAACTTGAGGGAGTTTCATTTTTTGGGGTGGTTAAATAAAATGGGAGGAGTTTCATATTATATGGTAATCAAATTTTATTGCTCCAATTGGGTTAATACCCCATAGCTTGCTACGATATTTTTCGTTCCTAATTGGAGGCTTAAAAAATACCCCACAGCTTGCTGTGATTGGGATTTTTTATTTTCTCAATATTAGTATTAGGGTGGTTGGTCGGGGGTATCAGAGTTAGCTTTAATTGAGATTAACAAGAGGGATATAGAATTTCTTTATAGTTAGATAAGGTTATTCTCTAACCATATAAAATTTCTTTAAAGAAGCTTCTAATTTTGTGAGGCATTCTCCTTCTGTCTTAAATTCTATTAAGTCATAAACCTCTGTTCTGAATCCCAAATCAGTTCTGCCAATTTTTAATGAGTCAAGATTCTTAGGTTCTCTATATAAATAACTTATAGGAATATTATGATTTTGGGCATTACTAAGCATAATCCCAGTTGCAACAGAAGGGATTACTAAATAAACTAAAACAATATCACTTGTAGGGATAACAATTTTATTTGGAATAGTATAAATTTTCCCTGGATCCCAATTTAAATCAATTTCCCTATGAGGAAGATAAGCTCTTTTTTCAATTTTCTTAATAACTTCTCCTACTCTATCATAAAAATTAAATACTGCGCCTAAATCTCGAGAAGAATAATTTATTGCTCCAATTGGTTTAATACCCCATAGCTTGCTACGATATTTTTCGTTCCTAATTGGAGGCTTAAAAAATACCCCACAGCTTGCTGTGATTGGGATTTTTTATTTCTTCAGATTCAAAAGCACAAGCAAGAAAAACATCATACTTTTCTCTAAAATCAAAAATATCTCTCAATCCTTCTATTTTCTCGTTGTAAGGTCTAGACATTATTTGATAAAAGATAAAACATTTTTAATATTAGTTGTATTTAAGATTACATGACAAACATAAAAATAATCTCAAAAAAAGAATTCCTAAAACAAAACAAAAAACCAAATCAGAAAAAAATATGGAATTCAATTGCAAAACCTTGGAAAACCTATATAGTAAAAAAAATTCCAATAGTTGAAGAATTTTTAAAAGATAAAAAAGGGCTTGTTCTAGATTTAGGATGTGGCGCAGGAAGAAATATGATTCCTAATTCTAATATTTTTTATTATGGAGTTGATTTTTCAGCGAAACAATTAAAACAAGCTGAAAAATATGCCAAAAAAAATAAAATAAAGGCAAAATTTTTTGAATCAAGTGCCGATGATCTATCTAACTTTAAAAATGAAATGTTTGATTATGGTTTATTTATATCTGCTTTACATTGCTTAGAGACAAAAGAAAAAAGAAAAAAAGCAATAAATGAATTTTTTAGAGTTTTAACACCAAATGCAGAAGCATTAATTTCCATCTGGAATAGTGAAGACAAAAGATTTAAATCTGTTAATTATCATGGAGATGTTTACATGTCTTGGAAGGAGAATAATATTCTATATATGAGATATTACTATTTGTTTCACAATCAAGAATTTTTAGATCTTGTAAAAGATACTGGATTTAAAATTCTTAGATTCTATGAACAAAGAGAAAAAGACAGATTCTCGAGAAAGAATTGGATAATAAAGATTAAAAAGAATAATCTTTATAAAAAATAGTTATTAAACAATAATATGCATCAAAGAACCTGCTATACAACTGATAAAGGGCTTATCTATATTAGACCTATTGGTTTGTTAGATTATTGGATTGTTAAATATAAAGAATTAAAAGATGAAATTCCATCAACACATATTGGATTTATTGTTCAAGGCTCAATCTCAAATGTTAATCAGAAAATTAGAACACTCTATTCTTCAAATGTTGCCGGGAATAAGAAAAAACTCAGTTTATTAGAACTAATAGCTAAGGTAGATGAACCAAATAAAATATGCAAAGGATTTTTATTAATTTATTTTAAAAGCAATGGTGAACATAAATTGCGATCAGAAACAATTGAAGAAACAAAAATTATAGAAATGTTTTGATTTGGATTCCATTTCATAAAAAAATTAGGTAGCGTAACTTTTTTTGTTGAAACTCCCTTTTTACTTATCTTATCTCATCAGATGATTTGTCAGTCTCTCGCCGAAGTACACTCCCATCTGACTGA
>JAGVWY010000031.1 GCA_018304055.1 Candidatus Pacearchaeota archaeon | reverse complement strand
TGCTTCAGGATTTCCAGGAAGAGAATGATCTACTTTAGCTAAATGAGCTCTTATTCTATGAGTTCCATCAGGGACATTGTTTAATCTTATGGTGTTTTCATTTATCCAGGTTGCAAACACTGTTGTTCCTGGCTCAAGATTTAATTCAACTATTTTATTATTTCCGTTATAAAACATTAAATGATCAGAAAAACTAAGGCCAGGAATATTATCAATGTGGAAGTGAACATGTGTTTCTCCTTTTCCTCCGACATTCCAGTTCATAGCTTGAAATGTAACAGTAACATCTTCAGTTGTAATAACTGAATTATTTAATGGAGAAAGTATTTTAATAGAAGGAATTGTTGTAATACACTTTCCACTCAAGCATCCATTAGCACAGGTTTCTATTAAGCTAGATGTTAGGTCAGAGCTGCACGAACTTGTAGAAGTTCCAGGATTCTTGCATTCAAATGTTTTGAAATCTCTGTATACATTTCCATTTTTACAGTAATTCCCTCCTACAAAACCATCAGTTCCGCAATCACTGTCTTTTAAACACATAACAGGTAAACATGCTCCATTTGTACACACTTCATTACTATTACATGATTCTACTAATAGAGGATCTACTTGCGAATTGCAACTGCTTTGAGGAGTATTAGGATTTAAGCAGCTAAATACTTTATAATTCTGATAAACATCATTATTCTTGCAAAATTTGTCTCCTATAAATTTATCTGTTCCGCAATCACTATTCTTGCTACAAAAAGCATGAAATTCCATGCAAGAACCATCAGTGCATACTTGATTAGCTGTGCATTGCTCAATTAATTTTTTACTTGCATTAGATTCACAATAACTATTGCTTTTTCCAGGATTAAGACAGTTATATTCTTTATAGTCTCTATAAACCGTCTTATTACTGCAATAATTATTTCCTACATAACCATCAGTCCCACAATCAGAATCTTTAGAGCAAGTAACTGGAACACATTGTCCATTAGAACATGTTTCTCCTTGTAAGCATTGCTCCACTAATTTGATTGATTCAGTATTAAAACACTGAGAAACACCAGTTCCTGGATTACTGCAGCTGTATGTTTTAAATTCTCTATAAACATCATCAAGATAACAAAAATTTTCTCCTGCATAACCATCAGTCCCACAATCGCTGTTCTTGAAACAAACAACTCCTCCGCGAGATTCATCATTCAAATTGGGATTATAACTTCTTGGATCAGATAAGTCATCCCAGCATCCAGGATCTTGCGCATCTATTAATTTATCATTATCATTATCTTTATTATCATTGCATTGTGTTTGTGGCTTTTGTTTGCATTTTCCTGCAAAGCATCCAAATTCACATTCTTCTATTTTTCTATCCTCTTCGTCAAAATTGCAGAAACTGCCAGTAGTGCTTGGATTCTTGCAGTCCCATGACCTGAATTTCTGGTAGACATCATCAAATTTACAGAAAGGACTTCCCACAAAGTTATTAGTTCCACAATCAGAATTTTGTATGCATTGAACTGTTTCATGTTTACAATAAGAGTCTATAGTTCCTGCAAATCTGCAGCTATCAACAGTAGTGGATTTACCATCATCGCAATCAGAGTTAGTGTTGCACCTTATACAATTTCCTTCTGAACAAGCATATAAACAACTATGGACTTTTTTGTTATCAATATCTTGGACACAAAAACTATTTTTTGTTCCAGGATTCTTGCAAGTAAAGTTTATAAAATCTCTCTGAACATCTTTTCCGAAACAGGATAATCCTCCTGTAAATCTGTCAACACCACAATCACTATCTTTAAAACAAGATATGCCTTCATAAGTGCAAAAGCTATTTATTGTTCCAGGATTCTTGCATTTATCAACAGTTTTGTCATTATTATCATTACAATCACTGTCTTTATTACAAACAATAGTTACACAGCTTCCTTCAGCACAACTATTATCACATTGAACAACTAATTTAGGACTTATTGTTTGTGTACATGAACTACTAATAGTTCCTGAATTTTCACATTTCCATGATCTAAAGTTTTGATAAACATTCTTGCTATTATCACCACAATACAATCCATCAATAAATCCATCGGTTCCACAATCAGCATTCTCTAAACATACAATATCTTCATGAGTGCAAAAGCTATTTATTGTTCCAGGATTATTGCATATGTCTGCAGTTCTTTGATTGTTATCATCACAATCACTATTCTTTGTACACATTATTGGCTCATGTTTGCAATAACTTTCAAGAGTTCCAGGTTTAACACAACTATCTTTCGTTTTGTCATTATTATCATTACAATCACTGTCTTTATTACAAACAATATCCACACACATTCCATTTGAACAACTTTGAGTGCAATCAGTAACTAATCGTGATTCAACTTTTTTAGAACAAGAACTGCTGATTGTTCCTGGATTTTCACAAGTCCAGTCAACATAATTCTGATAAACATCATCTTGTTTGCAAAAAACTCCATCAATGAATCCATCGTTTCCACAATCGCTTTCTTTTGAGCAAGCAACTTGCTGACAACTGCCAAAAACACAAACACTTCCTGCTGAACATAGATCTCCATCAGCTTCGTCTATTTTTCCATCGCAATCATTGTCTTTACCATCGCATACTTCTTCAGCTCCAGGATATATCTTGTTATCATTATCATTGCAATCTTTTTTCTTTCCATCATCCCCTGGTTTTCCTATCTCGCAATCATCATAATTATCATTATCATTGTCCTTACATTTAATAACACACTGTCCATTATCACAGGTTTCATCAGAAGAACATTGCTCAATTAATTTTTTACTTACTTTAGATTCACAAAAACTATTCAGTGTTCCAGGATTATTACACTTAAATTCCTTGAAATCCCTATACACATCATCATCACAATAATTATTTCCTACATAACCATCAGTCCCACAATCGCTATTCTTTGAGCATGCAACTGGAACACATTGTCCAACATTGCATATTTTGCCTGATTCGCATAAGCCGTTATTTTCATCTGTTTGAGAATCACAATCATTATCCTTGCCATCGCATATATCTGCACTTGGTGATTTAGGAGCACAGCTATCAGTTTCTACCCCATTGACACACTGAATTTTTCCATTAGCAGTACATTCTCCAGTTCCGCAGCTTGTTATTTTTTCAACATAATCTTCATCTATCAAATTATCACAATCATTATCAATTCCATTACACATTATATCTGGTGCATTTGGATATATCTTGTTATCATTATCATTGCAGTCTTTTTTCTTTCCATCATCTCCTTCACTGCCTTGAGAACATTCATCAAAACCATCACCATCTTTGTCATTACATATACATTTCCCATTATTACATCCGGATTCACAATCTTTTAACAATTTGCTTTCAACATCATCAACGCATTGAGATTTAAAGGTTCCTGGATTTAAACATTCAAATTTTTCTATATCTTGATAAACATTGTCATCTTTACAATAAGGCTCTCCTTTTTTGACAGCAGGACAATCACTGTTAGTTTTACAAGAAACACCTACAAATTCTGTGCATTCTTTAAACATATTTCTAGCTTCTTTAGTCCAATAGTTGCTTTCAATAATACCAAAGAAACAAATATTTCCTTGAGAATCTTTTCCATTTAATAAATCAGTTCCTGATTTAGCATAACTAATAACATCTCCTATAATTCCATCCCCAGTATATGCTCCAGCAACAGTTGCCATTTGAGGCACTTTATTTTCATTTGCTAAAAAATAATAAGGAATAGAAACACCATTAAAAGTAGCTTTAGTATATACCTGTATTACATTGCCTCCTTTTTTAACATTAAGAGGAGAAGAAGCAGCTAATTGACTTACACCATCCTTATCTGTAAGTCCAAACTCATGACCAAAATAATAGTTTGAAATGATAGAAGGAACCTCGCCAACAGGAATTTTTTGAATATTATTAAATCGTTCATCACCGACAAAAATAAACTTGTATTTAGAAAAATCAGAAGGAATAGCTTTTTCAGAGATTAGCTCAACAGTTAATCCAAGTTCTTCAAAAACAGATACAACATTTTTATCAATTTTAGCTTTATTTTTGTAAATATAAGCGACATCTCCAGCAGAAACAAAACTCAATATAATTAATAAAGATATAAAAATTAAAAGTAATACTTTTCTTTTTTTGCTCACACCTGTTTTCATATTAATTATTATTAGCTTGTTATATATAAATGTGACTTACCACTTTGTTTCAATGAATAAAAAATTTTGAATTAAAAATTAAAATTGTTACACCACAATTTTTAAATAAAGTAATCACATCTCATTTAAATGCCAATATTTTTATTTGATGATCTAGACGGTATGCCAAAATATTCATTTGATGACATAGACAATATGTTTCAGAAAATGGGACAAGCACTAAGAGCTGCGGATCTCGCTGTCCAAGACTGGCAGGCGGGTGTGAAGACCGGCGATTATGTTTTCAGGAGGGATTATCAAGGGAGGCCCGTATTTTGTGAAGTATTGTCTTATCCAGATGAACTTCCAGAAAATTTCAGACACTATCGCTTGACACGATCCTACTCTTCACTCTGTCCACTTGGGGAACTACGTCACCTCCATGTCAGCACTATTGAAAAAGTTATTACGACAGACGAATTTAGAGAGTTCAAGAAACGTGGATGGAAAACCTGATGAAAGAAAAAAATTCCTTTTTCAGCAAACAACTTTGAGAATTCTTTTTCTTATATTATTTTCAGGATTGTCATCATGAGTAATGGTTAATGAAACAGAAAGTTCATATTCTCCTTCAGCAAACGTCATGTTAATTATCTTTGAGCCTGCAAAGCTGAAATCCCCTGGTTGTAATCCGTTTTTTGATGAAGTCCAGTTAAAATTTGCGATACTTCCTCTAATACTAACATTTTCAACAAAACTTCCATTATTTATAGTTCTAAAGTCAACTCTATATTTTTGATTGCACATAACTTCCGAAGTTTCATTTAACAAATGTTTGTCAGATGCTTCATCTTTAATTCTGATTCCATGAACACTGTTTGTAAGATTCCAATCAATTAAAACATCATGTAATTCTTCACCAGTTTCATTACCTGTTTCATTTCCAATTGTTTCATTCCCGCCTCCAGTCTCGTTACCGCCACCTCCATCAGTCTCATTTCCATTTTCTCCACCATCTTCTCCTGTACCATTCCCGCCATCACCACCATCTGTCTCATTACCATCTCCACCAGTCTCATTTCCGGTATCTCCGCTGTCATCTTCAGAATCTGAATGAGATAAAACAGCGTTTACACACTGAATAAAAAGAGCTTTTGCATTTTGAGTCCAGAAGTGAGTTTCAGTTATTCCATAAAAACATTTTTTTCCATTTTTGCTAAGCGCAACAACATCTCCTCCTCTGTGAGTTGAGCCAATAGTAGTACTAGCAACACTTTCAAAATTATTATTCTTATAAATATCTGGAATGTAGTAGTAAGGAATGCTAACTCCACCTAATCCAAAAGATGGATTAGTATAAACTTCTATTTCTTCATTATCACTCAAAACGGAAAGTTTTCCGTTAGCAGCAACTCTAGACAAACTTCCTCGATTAATAATGCCAAATTCTTTTCCATAAAAATGATTTGTAATGATCATAGACATGGTTGAAGGGATATTATTAACGTTCCTTAACCTATTATCCCCAATAAGAATAAATAAGTATTTAGAAAAATTTGTTACAGGAATATTTTTATCTTCAATAATATCAACGCTTAGATTTAATTCTTCAAAAACTTTCAAATAGCCTTGCTCAATAGTATTAGAATTTTTTACAATATATGCGACATCTGCCGCTAATAGCAACTGACTGATTATTATAATAAACGTAATAAAAACAATTAAAATTTTCCAGCTCTTTTTCATTAAGAAAGTAATTCTAAATAATATATAAAAGTATGTTATCACTATAATCCAATACTAATTTTTAGCATAGTACTAAATTAGAATATTTATTTTAATGTATTGAATTTTTTATTCTCTTCTGAATCTTATTGCACTCTGAAAACTGTTTGATTGCTAATGAACCAAAAATTGCAAACCATATTATCCCAATTACTATTGGTATTAGCTGGGGAATGGAATTCTGAAAATCTATTTGATTTAGCAGTGAAATTATCGAAATGGCGCCACCTATTCCTAATGTAAATAAAATAGCCCCTTTTGTAGAAAATAATGAATGTTGCAAATCAAGTAAATTTTTGTGCAAGAAATCCATTTTAACTTAACGATTTTACTATAAAAAATATTCCAACAAATATGCCTATAATAGCCAACGTTTGATAGTTACTATAGAGGACTTTGAATAACCCCGTTTTCCGAAGGAAAATTCGTCAAAGTCCTTCTTAGAGAATTTTAATTTTTTAGGTATTTCAAAATTCTCTATAGTTTAAAAGGCTGATTAAATTTAATAAAATCCCGATAACAAAATAAATAGCTTTTAAAGTTCCTTCATCAACCATTCTCTTGACCATATAATTTCCATTAACTTCATTTGTTTATATATTTTTTGTAGAGTGTTTTGCAATCTCACAATCCCAAACAATCCTTATATTTAATAATGCTTTTATATTTCCATAACAAACTTGTAGAGCTTTTTTTTAATTCAATTCCTAAATCACCATTTCTATTTGCCTCTTGTAATGTTGAACATAAGTAACCAAGATTATTAATGTATTTGGAATGTAACAAAACAACAATGTCCGGAACTTCAGCCTTGCCTTTATATACGTTTCCTTTTGTTATAACATAAGTATCTTCAATTTCTCTGTATCCTTTATCAAAATTATAAATAAGCAGTTCAATTTCAGCATCATCAGGCAGTTCATGAGTTATGCTTAATCGTGATAAATAATTTCCTAGATTTTCTTTATTAACCTGGACATATTCAGATGTTTTTTTATTCTTAGAGAATAAATCACTGAATCCTACAATTTTCCCTGTCAGCTTGTTAGAAATAAGTAAGATAGCTAAGATCATTACAATTGCTAAAATCATAGCAATAATTTTCTTTGTTGGTTTATTTTTTCTCTTTTTCCTTTGTTTCATGAGTATATGAATGAAAAGGGATATATAAATCTTAATTTAAGCAAAATTGTTCAAAAAATCCAATAAATCAGCGGAAAATGAATTATAATTGAATTATTGTGTTTTTTATAAAAAATAAAAAACAGCGTCGTAATTTTTCGTATATAAAGTATAAAGGGTTAGCCTTTTTAGGTGCTAACCCTATGTTGTTTTATTCAACAAACAACATTATTACAAAAAAAGAATTATA
>JAGVWY010000065.1 GCA_018304055.1 Candidatus Pacearchaeota archaeon | reverse complement strand
TCGAGAATTCTTATATCATCAATTTATATTTGATGGTAAATTGGTTTCCTAATAAGTCAAACAACAAAAAAACCGAAGAACTTAATTGTTTGGCTATATTCAATTCACAGACAACTTTAAATATTCTTAATTCATTTTTAATGCATGGAAGAAAGAGGCCATATTCTAGAAATTTTGAAAAAAGTTCAAAAAGCTATTATTAACAAAGATTATGTTAAATTAAAATTTTTAAGTGATGAAACAATTCTTCATGCTTCAATTCACCAAGATTCTGATACTGTTTCATTAGCAGTCATTATTTATTCACTTAGCAAATTAATCGAAAGAGAACATTATTTAGAGGATAATTGGTATAAGTTTTTTAAAGAATACAAAAAAAATATTAGCAACATGATAAAAGCATTAGAAAAAGATAATGATGAACTTTTTAGAGATGAAGTAAAGGCTAACAGCGTTTTAATTGAAAAACTTTCTGGGGGATTAAGAGATTTTATAGGAGATGTTTTTAGAAAAGCAAAAATTAACAAAGCTAGTAAAATGTATGATAAAGGAATTTCTTTGGAAAGAACAGCTAACATTTTAGGAATTAGTTTATGGGAATTACAGGAATATTCAGGAACAAGAATGAGTGATAATAATTTGAATGTTACAATGTCAATCAAAGAACGAATAAAATTAGCAGAGGAAATTTTTAAATGAGATGGTATTAGACAACATTGTTGCTCTTATTAAACGTGAATACTTTGAAGGTTGTGTTAAACAAGGAAAGTTTCATGATGCTATATCCATGCTAGAAGAAATACCAAATATTCACGAAAGAGCTATGGCATGTGGCAGCGCTCTTTTTGGTTATGTTTGTTATAAAACAAAACTAAAGTATGGTAGTTTGACAATAACGAGTGATAGAGAATTTTATGAGAGAACAAAAAAAGGATTAGAAGATGTTCATCCCAATGCAGTTTTATTAGAAGATAATGAGGGAAGAATATAGGATATTGAACTGTATTTAGATAGAATACCTCCAACCAATCCGCTTAGAAAATATTTTATTACATTAATGAAACAAAATGAAACCCCTAATATTTGATGCAGGTCCTTTGATTAATTTTTCGATGAATGGTCTACTTGATGTTCTCACAAAATTAAAAGAAAGATTCAATGGCGAATTTCTGATTACTAAAGAAGTAAAAAGAGAAATTATTGACACTCCTTTAACAATTAAAAAATATGAACTGGAAGGAATTAGATTAGAAAAATTATTCAACCAAGGAATAATAAAACATGCGGACATTACAGATAAACAAGTCGAAGAACTGAGAGTTATAAGAGAGAATTTATTACAAATAGCTAATAACACTTATAAATCTAATTCAAGATACATTCATATACTCGACAAAGGAGAAGCTGCTGCATTTGCTCTGTCAATTATTTTAAAGAAATATAAAAATATAGATTCTTATTTAGTTATAGATGAAAGAACAGCAAGAGTATTATGTGAAAATCCTGAAAATCTAAGAAAATTGTTGGAGAAAAAGTTTAATACAAAGATTAAAGCCAATTTATCGAATTACAAAGAATTTGAACAGTTTAAAATAATAAGAAGTACTGAACTAGCATATATTGCTTATAAAAATAATCTTATTCCAATTAAAGATTCAAGAACTTTAGAAGCTATGTTATATGCCTTGAAATATCATGGTTGTTCTATAAGTGAAGAAGAAATAAAGGAGATGATTAATATGGTGAGATAAACATAATAAAACATGAGAATATTTTTAAATGAAAAGGGTAATCTAAAGAAAATTAATGATCCAAGGGATCAAGAAAATGGATTAGAAAAAATAACAAATGCCTTGATTAGTAGTTTGACCAAAAAATAATTATTTCTCTCAAACCATATATTTTTAAAATAGCGGAATTTCTTATTCTAATAGGATGCGTAGTTCAATGGTAGAACATTCGGCTCCAGACCGAAAAACGAGAGTTCGATTCTCTCCGTGTCCATGTTTACAACTTAAAATTTTTTAAAGCTTTTTCGATTTCTTTATCCATTATCCCAAATTTCCTATCATCAATGAAGTCTTTATCTTCTAATTCTTTCTTTAGTTTTTTTGTTAGTTTATTTTTTATAATTGTTTTATCTGTACTACTCCAATTCCATTTATTTAGTATTTTTTCAGCTTCTTTCATAAGAACTTCAGCATCTTTTTCATATTTCATTGAATAAATTTCATTTTCATTTACAATAGATCCAATCTTGTGCCTTAATGATTTACTCATTAAATTAGTTAGGACTTCTATATCTTTATTTTTTCCCATGTCCAAATGATTTTATTCTTATCAGTTTTTCTTTTATTATTCTCTTTAATCTTATTATTTCAATATTGTTTATATATTTGTTATCTTTTATTTTATCTAATATATCTTGAGGAATGTTTCTTTTCATTTCTTCTAAGATAACTTTTCTTGATAGATCTTTATTATGAAGAAATCTCTCTATTGTTATAAGTCTCCTTATATTATCAAAGAATATTTTGATAGGTAAGTCTAATTCTAATAAATCTTCAGGCATCATCAATAGAAATTTAATATGGCTCCAGTCAATAATCTTTTTATAATCAAGACTTATTTTTTTATTTGAAATATATTTTTGAAACATAGCCCTCATTATAGGGTCTTTTTCTATTAACTCTTTTAATTTTTTATGATTAAATGAAAGAATATGAAATTTTTGGTTTAATATTTTAGATAAATTATACTCAATAGATTTTTCTAAATGCCTTCCGTATTCTTTAGATACAATAATTAAATCTATATCATTATAAATATCTTCATCTAGAAAAGATCCAACTAAAAAAACAATTTCTATCTCCTTAAACTTTTTTAAGTTATAAAAAATATTTTTAATCAGATATTCCTTAAACTTAGTTAGCTTTCCTTGATTCTTGTAGTAAATATTTGATTTTTTTTCTAATAAATTAACCTGAACTAAATCTCCAACATCAATTATATTTTCCATTTCTTTTGGTACATATATCTGATTAAATTTGCTTCCCTTTGAAACTTTTCTAATAAAACTTACCATAATACGTATTAGATACGTATCTATTTAAATTTATGTTTTTGTACCATTTGTGATTAAAGGAAGGAGTTAAATAGAATTCCTTATTATACCTATTATGGAAAAAAAACTAAAAATAAAAACCGAAAAGGAAAATGCTCAAGAATAACATTTATGTCGGAGATTCAAAAAAATATGGAAAAACATTATTTGCAAATAAAGATTTTTCAAGAGGGGAATTTATTTTTCTTATTGCGGGGCCTATTGTAACAAAAGGAACAATTTATACAATACCTATTGCTAATGGATTATGGATAGATCCTGTTGATAATCATGGGAAATATCTAAATCATTCTTGTAATCCAAATGCAGGTATAAAACAAAGAACAATGGTTATTGCATTTAAAGATGTCAAAAAAGATGAGGAAATTACAATAGATTATGCAATGATAGTTAGAAAATATGGGGATGAAATGACATCTGAAAATATTATCTGTAGATGTGGAAATGAAAATTGCAGAGGAAAACTGGGTTCATGGGAAGAACTTCCTGAAGAAATTAAAAAGAAGTATAAAGGATTTGTTTCTGATTATTTGTTGGAGTAGACTATCTCACCTCAAAACATACCACAACACAACCAAAACTCCTAGAATAAAATTATAAATACCAAACAAATAAAATTTATTATTCATTATTGTTTTTACTAGGAATTTAATTGTTATTAAACTTATTAATAAGGTTATTGTAAATGAGGTCAATAGAATTGTGAAAGGAATACTCGCTAAAGAAATTTCTTTAGCTTCTACAATTGTTGCTCCTATTATGATAGGAATAGCTAAAAGAAATGAAAATTTAATTGCTTCTTCTCTTTTTAATCCTAAAATTAAACCAGATCCCATTGTCATGCCACTTCTTGAAACTCCTGGAAATAATGCAAAAACTTGTGAGACTCCAATATAAACTGCATCAGAGTTAGTAAGAGTATTTTTTCTTTCTCTTGCATATTTTGTTGAGTAGATAAAAATCCCCATAATCATAAAAAAAATTCCTAAAAATAAAAAATTACTAAAGGCATTCCTTACTTGCTCTAAAAGTAATATACCTACTACTCCGGCAGGAATAATAGCTATCGCTAATTTTATCAAATAAGATAGGTTTTTTTTATTAAGAACAGTTAATTTAGCTATATCTTTTCCAAATAATATGACAACTGATAAAACACTTGCAAAATGGAGATAAATAGTGAATCCAAACGTTTGATATTCCACATTACCTAATAATTCCTGTGCTAAAACAAGATGTCCAGAACTACTAATAGGAAACCATTCTGTAATTCCTTGGACAATGCTTAATATTATAGCTTCTAATAATGACACCATTTTATCTCCTTGGAAGTAAATGTTCAGCTACCCTGAATCCTGCCACACTATATTTTTCTGGCTGAAACAATTCCACTATTTTTCCCTCTAAATCCTGGACTCTTCTGACATAAAATTGGATTAATAATTGTTTTATATCTTCTTCATCGTATAAATGAAATGATGAAATTCCTTCTCCTGAACGTAAAGTTATGTGAAGTCCTATAAAGGCATTATCAGAATCTCCAAATCCATAATAAGGATCATCTATTCTAGCTGTTTTTAAAGTATATTTTAAATCACTTCGGGGAGGTTTATGAAACCATCCTCTTTTTTCCTCATTGTATTTTCTTGTCATGAATAATTATAAAATGAATATATTTATAAATTATTGTTTCTTTATTTGAAATAAGATGGTTGAGAATAAAAAGATGGTTGAGAATAAAAAACCGGTTGCTAAGGTTGAATTGGAAGAGGCTCTTATTGTAAACTTCATAAATCTTCAAAAAGTTTTAACTAATCTTTCTATGAAATTTGATGAACTCTCAAATAGCATAAATAAACTTCTTGAATTGTTTGAGATATCTGCCAAAAGCTTTTCTGATAGAGGTGGGGGGAAAGATGTTGATCAAGAATTTTTACAGAAGCTTGATAAATTACTTGATCAAAATAAAATTATTTCTAAAGGAATAATGATGATGGAGGATAGGATAAGGAACAGAATGAGTATTCCTAGAGAAATGCCCAGAGAAATACCTAGGGATTTATTCAGATCTAATCTTCCTATTTCTAATAATAAACCAGTTCCTCCAAGATATTAATGGGCTTTAAACAACTTGAGGATGAAGATATGATGCTTTTTTTAATTGAATTTACCGAAGAATTAGTTAAAAATTCTGTTAAGGATGAGAAATTAAAAGAGATTATAGAAGCTGAAAGAATTAGGAGAAAATATATAGAGCCTGAAAAAAACAAGCCCTACGAAGAATTTGGAAAAAGTATTGTTTTTAATGAAAAAGAAGAAGTTATTAAAAAATCTGCTCCTGTGATTAAGCCACCAATGTCAAAGCCCCAGATAAATCAATTAAAAAAAGTCCCAGTTAAAAAAATAATAATACCGGAAATTAGGAAGCCAGAGATTAATAGAATTAAAGAAATTATCCCTATACTTGAACACAAGCCTGTTTTTCCTTTGGTAAGTGAGACAGCGGTTGTTGATTCTTCTGACCCCTTATCAAAAATAAATTTTCTCATAAAAGATAAAGGTGTTCAGCTTATTGAATGTCCTGGCGCTGGAAGAAATATTTTAGTTAAAGCAAGAAATAAGATAAATGTCACTAAAATAACCTTAAGCGAAAGTGAAATAGAGAGGATAGTAAATTATTTTTCTGAAAAAGCAAGGATTCCTATAATTGGAGGAATTTTAAGAGCAGCAGTAGATGATATGATGATATTTGCAGTTTCATCTCAACATGCTGGATCGAGGTTTATTGTCACAAAGAAAAGCCCTTATCAACTTCTTGAAAAGTAAACTTTAGAGAATTTTGTTACTCCTATTTTTCAAAATTCTCTAATAAGAACTCAGAAATTGGAAATTTCTGATTCATCAAAAATGCTTTTTTTATGGAGTAGCATTTTTGGGGGTATTCAAGAATTTATTTTTATAAGAAAATTCTTGATACATTCAAAATCAAAGAATATGAAAATGAAAGATTTTCAAATCTTCGGTTTTTGCAAACCTTCAGATTTTGAAGACTTTGCTAAATTTCCTTAGGAATTAAAATTCCTAATCCTTCAACTTCAAAGAAGATTGAAGTCTTAAAATGTCCGAATTCCACATGTTTATAACATGTGGTAAAAGATAGCATGTGGAATTCGGAGCATGCTCAAAAACCATAGTAACTAAACATGCCATAGATATCTGACCTATGGTTTTTGACAAATAAATTTTTTAATCCATTCATTTTCAGAGAAAATGAAGTCTTCGGAAATCGCAATTATGCAAAGTTCTCTTTTGCATTTTGTGTTTAATGTACTGCAAAAGTTTCCTACCTGAACTTTTTTTAAATCCTCCATAAACAACAAAAGTCCCTTATGTAAAACACAAAAGTTCAGAAAAGTAAAACATTTAAATAGGGGTTTTATTTGATAATATAATGAAAAAAGTGATGATAAATGTTATGATTATACTTGTTTTAACATTTTCTATTTTTGCAGCAGGTTCAGGCACTGGTGAAGTGAATAACCAAGATTCAAATCAGGATTTAAATAACTCTGAAAAGGTTGGTTCTGAAAATAATTTGTCAAATAATTCTAATGTACCTTCTCGTCAAAAAAATATGACACGAATCAAAGCAAGAATAAACATTAATGAATCTGAAAAGCAAAAAATTAGAGAAGTGTGTGAAGATAAAACTGACAGAGAGGAAAGAATAAAATGCAGATTGCAGTATATCCGAGATCACAAAGAAGAATTTGTTGTTTCAGGAAATGGAATTCCAGAGGCATGCAGAGATTTAACAAATAAAGCTCAATGTATTCAACTACATCAATTATCAAGAAAATGTTATGAAATTAAAGGAATTGAAAAAAATAAATGCTTCAAACGATTAATTGGATTTGCAAGAGCAAAATTAAAAGATGAAAATCCAAGTGAAAGAGGAGAAAAAGCAAGAAAGTATGTGGTTTTACTTTTATATGACCTTCAGGAAAAACTGGAAAAAGCTATAGAAAATGAAAAAATAGATGTTGAAAAAGGAACTGAAGCAATAAATAAAATAGTAGAAATGAAAGAGGATATTTTAGCAGGAAAATCAAAACAAGAAATTAAACCTATGTTCCAAGAATTGAAGAAAATCATTAATGAATTAAAGGAGGAAATAGATAGCCAAAATGGTTAAAAAAATTGTCTGGATTGTTGTTATTATAATATTATTAGTAGTTGGTTTTTTCTTTTTGAAAAGTACGGGAAAAGATGATTCATTACAAGAAGAAGGAAGAAATAATCAAGAAACTATAGAAGATACAGCTGACGAAAATGAGGACATATCTGATGAAGAATTTGCTTCTGTTGATAGTTCTGATGACATTTTAAGTGAAATTGATGAAAGTCTGGAATTTATAGAATAATACTTGTGTTACTTATGTTTGTGTCAAAAACCCTAGACTGAAGAGGCTGTGGCATAATTAGTAAAATATAAATATTAGTTCATCGTCTATATATTAATTAAATTTAATATTTTGCCGACG
>JAGVWY010000052.1 GCA_018304055.1 Candidatus Pacearchaeota archaeon | reverse complement strand
GTTTTAACAGCAGAGAACTAACAAAAGCAATAGGAGAGCTATTCATGATACCGTACATTTATCCTAAATCTATTAACAACTTAAATGGTCATGATTCTTGGAAATATATGTATCTAGAATTCTTTTTAGATATTTATGCATGGTTAAAAGAATATCATCAAAGATCTCATTCAGAAAGTTTTCATTCTGCTTTCAAACGCGTATATGGAGAGATCACTAAAATAAGATATGACGCACGATTCGTGCAAATAACAGCACGGATAATATTGCATAACTTTAGAAGATTATCTTACTTTGCGAGAGCAAAGTAAAACTCACGCAAAGCCCTTTTATCTCGCCATAAATTTCATATGCTTTTTCATCTAATTTTCTTCTCTTCATTTTACTAGAAATTTCTGTTTCTCCTCTATTAAAAACAATTCTTATACGAGAATTACTTTGTGGAGCATTAAGAGAATAGCGTAGAACTTCAATACTATCAACAAAAAATTCAGCATGGTTAGGCCAATGAATACTAAACCCATACCATCCGCAGAAAATTTTCTGATCTGGTTCAAACGAAGATAACTGATAAGTTACATTGTATTTTAATACTCTATATCTACTATTAGCCAAATTCAATAATAATCTTCTTATTAATCTTTTATCTTCGCCATTCAATCTACAACAAATCCTATCTCTAAGATTTTCATTAAAAGTTAATTTTATTTTTTCCGTCATATTAATTTATTTATGAATATTTTAAATTTATATATTTTAACAGGACTATTCATAAACTATCTGCTTCATCAAGTTTTAGTCGTATAGGATTTAAAACTACTAGACGATCATATAGATTTGGCTTTCCTCGATAATATTCATGACCTCCAAAAAGATGAGCTAATCCGCAAATATAAGCAGTCCTTCCGTTTAATTCTCGTAAAATCTTTTCAGTTAATTTATCTCTTTCTTCTAAAGACCCAGTAGCATTATACATTTCTGTTATTTGTTCATCAGTTAAACCAGAAAGCGAACCACTGTATATTTCTCTTGCTGCAGCTCTAAGTTCTTCAGGATTCATCTTTAAATATATAGATAAACTTTTTAGAGTTTCGCTTGAAGGGTCTTGTATTTTTGTTTCTAATTCTCCTAAATCACCTAAATATTCATCGGCCAAAACGAAATTAATATTATTTTCATCAGCAAATCTTTTTGAAATAGCATACTCATAACTCCCATTAGAAATTAATGCTTGAATAGTTTCGTCATGCGCCCCAGGAATTAATTTTTTAAATCCTGCAATTATTAACTCTAGTCCATTCTTCTGATTAAGAATAAATTCCATATCTCTTGCATAATTAACTCCCGATGAACTGTATTCTACGGCAACATTATTTGGTTTAATATGTCGTAATAATCTAAACAATCGTTGAGAACCATCTAAATCAAAATGAAATGTTCCGATTAAATATAGCTCTACCATTAATTGCAAACAAAATTATCCTTTAAAAATATTTTTATCCTTCTTATCAATCCTCGGCTTCTTATAACTAATTTCCCAAGCTAAATTATAACAATAAGCTCCAACATTCTCTACTTTGATTAAATCATTTTCTTTTAAATTACCATGAAATCTTCCTAAAATATCATTGTTAAATAACAAAGGACCTGCCAAAATATATTCTTGCTTTTTTTTATTGAATTTTGAATTATCATTAACCAATAATTTTTCTTTTCCATCTAGTCTATCAGGGTTTGTCTTAAATTCCTTAAATTGATTTAGTTTTGAGAACTTATAATTAGAAAGAGTAACTTTTGGCAAGACATTAATTCCTGCATCTAAAATAGCATATGTTTCATCAAAATTATTTTTAATAGTTATAACTTTTGTTATGAGATCAAAAGCATCTGCAACTAAAACTCTTCCTGGTTCCAAGATTATAGAAACATTATATTTTTTCTTTATTTTATCTAGATACTCTGTGAGAAGTTTAAAATAATCTTCTAAATTGCAGCCAAGATTCTTTAGCTTTAATTTCTCCGGAAAACCTCCGCCTAAATTTATGTATTTTATATCTATAGAGGACTTTGATTTAACCTCATTTCCGAAGGAAATCGCGTCAAAGTCCTTCTTAGAGAGTTTTGAATTTTGAGGTTTATCAAAACTCTCTATATTCTGAAGTAAAATCTTATCTTGTTTTTCAAAAAATTTTGATATTTTAATTAAATTGTTTTCATATTCTTTTAAGCTTAATTGGGTTCCACAATGAAAGTGTAATGAAATGATTTTTAAATTATTTTTATTACACTTTTCAAAAACTTCTTTTAATTGAGTTTCGTCAAAACCAAATTTCGATTCTTTTAATGAAATTCTTATTCCAATCTCTAATTTTTTTCCTTCAATAATTTTAATTATTTTGTCTAATTCTGAGAAAGAATCTGCATTAATGAGAGACTTATTGTTTAAAGCAACTTTTAGTTCTTCTTCAGTTTTCGCAGGACCATTAAGAATATTTAATCTTTTAATATTTTTTACAAGATTAATTTCATCTAAAGAAGCAGCTTCAAAGTGTGAGCCTAAACTATTAAGTGTTTTAATTAATTCATGATATGAATTTGTTTTTAGTGAATATGCAACAACATAATTATTTAGATATTTATCGCATAATGATTTTAATTCATTGAAATTTTTCTCTAAAACTTCTGGTTTAAATATAAAATAAGGCGTTTGCATTTTTCAATGAAAATTGCAAGGTTTAAAAATATAATTGGTTTTCACTATAAATCACAACAATGAGAAATATAAAGATTATTAATAAAAAACCCAAAGAATACCTGCCACAAGGGTTAAGATATTGTAGTGGATTTACTATTAAAGGAATATTAAGCGCATATAATTTAGATGACGGAAGATCTCCAAGAGAATATCTCGGATTTTTCAGTATTGCTAGCCCTAAATTTATTAAGAAAATTCTTGAAAAATATGGATTCAGTTGTCAGATAAAAAAAGCAATTAATTTCTCTTATAAAGATAAAATACGATTATTAAAAAAAGAATTAAATAAAGATCATCCTGTAATCTTATTAATAGGAAATGGATATTCCCATAATGGAAAGTATTCTTGGATTAGACAACAGTTAATTCCTCATTGGATAACTATTTATGGGTATAATGATAAAGAGAAAGTTTTTTACATTTACGATTCTTTTTTTCATAGTCGCAGTAAAACTCCTACAGAGAGTTTTGAAAAACCTCAAAATTCAAAACTCTCTAAGAAGGACTTTGACGCGATTTCCTTCGGAAATGGGGGTCATTCAAAGTCCTCTATAGGAAATGTAAAAAGAACTTATAAACAATTATTAAGAGATTGGGAAGGAGCGATCTTTACAAGAAAATATATCTATATATCTCTTATAAGAAATAAATAAAATGTTCAACTTCAACAATTCAAAAAAACTTGCATTAACTAAAAAAGACAAAAGTAACATTAATGAAATTGATATTAAAATAAAAGATTTATGTAATAAGGTTAATTTATTTGATAATTATTTTACAACAAGTTCTTGTTCAGGGAGAATTGTTTTCATTAAAGATGAAACAAAGAAAAAACATAATCTGTTTCTGTATAGAAATCATGACTTAATTTCTTTAGAAGTATTGAAAAAAGAATTAGTAAAAATTAGTAATAAAGAGAAAGGATTAATTTTTTTCAAACAAGAACCATGCTTATTAGTAGTAAGTTGTAGAGATAAAGAAAGTCAATGGAAATTATTTAATCTTGCAAGAAATAACGGCTGGAAAAAATCTGGAATTCTTTCTTTGGATAAAAAATTTTTAATTGAATTAATATCAACAGAGAATATAAGTTTCCCTATTATGAATGAATGGAAGATTTTAGTTAGCGACGAATTTCTAAGAGTAGCAGTAAAAAAAGCAAACGAGAATCTTAAAAAAGGATGGGAGAAAATTAAGAGGCTGGAGAAATTTATAGAAAAAATTAGATAGTCTTTTAAGCAAAAAGATAATAGATATCTTATGAAACTTCATAACATAAAATCAAAAGAGGTTGTGAAAATATTACAAAGACATGGTTTTGAAATAAAGAGACAGAGTGGCACTCACGTTATAATGAGAAATAATAGAAAACTAGTTGTTGTTCCTATTCACAAGGAGACAATGCCCATTGGAACATTAAAAAGTATCGAAAAACAATCCGGAATCAATTTTAGAGAGTTATAAATCAAGTCTTGTATTAAGTATTCTTTTTGGTATCTCTAATAGCTCTCTTTTTTCAGGAGCTTCTTCCAATAAAAGTTTTATAGCTTCTTTAAGATTATTTAAAGCTTCATCAATAGTCTCTCCAAAATCGCTAATGCCTAGTTCAAGGCAGTCAACAACAAAAACTTTTTTTCCATCTTCCATTTCTTCTTCATGTATTGAGACATTGCATGATAATTGATTTTCCATAGAATATAGCGGATAATAATATATTTAAAGTTATTTGTACCTCTTTACAATCTTGTAATTCAATTATTTAATCCTTTCTTTTAATCTTTTACATTTGGTCAAAAATAAAAATCTTCTTTTTATCAAAATCATATTGTGATCCATGAAAAGGATTTATTATATCTTTCTGAGGTAATAGCTTGTGTTTCCATTGATAATAATCTGTTTGCATATATTCTCCACAATAAGCTATCAATCTCCATAAATCATTCCTAACAAGAGTTCTAGGAAACTCTACTAATCTTTGCATTATTATATGAGCAACGCACACCTCTTCTAATATAAAATTAATATTGGCTTCAGAATATTTTCTTTTTCCAATATCTTTTCTAATAGCTTCTCTAAACACAGCATCTCTCCTTTCGACTTCCTTTAATGTATTAAAAAATTGATGAAACTCTTTTGAGTTTAGAATTACATAATCTATTGGAAGAAAATGAAATGCAGTCGGTATATATTGCTTTCTTTTTTGAATAAGTTTTCTTAAAGCATTCGCATGATTCAACATTTGCTCATTTAACTTTACTCTTTTATTATAAGATAAATTTTCTGAATTAAAGTAAAGTCCACTAGTATACATCAAGATTACATCATTAGAGTACTTTTCTAACTTTTTAGCAAAATAATGGAAAATTTCATATATTTTCTCAGGAGTTTGTGCTGTTGAAATTCTTGCCATTGATATAGGCAAAACTAAATATCCATCTCCTTTAATTAAGCTAAGATCATACCCAGTTTTCATATCATATTATTATAAACTGAGATTAAATGCTTTTCGGAAATAAACCAAAAAATTTCAAAAACAAAACTTTTATATAGAAGATAGTCTTAATAAATATATTATTTTAATTCATTAAATAAAAAAGAATAAAAATAAGAGGTTTGTCTTGGCGGATTTCCTCTTATCAAGTTTTCTTAATTGGAAATTTATATATTAAACACAACACTAATATTTAAATATATCGGTGTTTGTTGTAAATCAAAATATAAACAAGAACATTGGCGCAAGCTAATGAAAATTGATTGAAAGGAGGAAAAAAATATGGTTTTAGATTTTACAAGAGAAGCTATCGAAAATTTGGACACCCATAGCATTAATTTTGATGACTTGAAAGCTGGAAAAGCTAACATCAAAGTTTTTGGTGTTGGCGGTGCTGGATGCAATGCAGTAACCTGGCTTTTTAATAAAGGCATTAATGGTGCAGGGATTTACGCAACTAATACTGATGCACTTCATCTAAGCATAACTAAAGCAGATGATAAAATTCTTATAGGAAAAGAACTTACTCGTGGCTTAGGAGCTGGCGGAAAAGCAGAGGTAGGTCGAGAAGCTGCGAAGGAATCTATTGCAGAGTTAAAGAAAGCAGTTTCTGGAGCTGATATGATATTTATTATTGGAGGCGAAGGCGGAGGAACTGCAACAGGAGCAATGCCAGTTGTTGCCCAACTTTCTAAAGAAACAGGAGCAGTTGTTATTGGAGTAGTAACTATGCCTTTTGAATGTGAAAAAGCAAGAATAGATAAAGCAGAATTTGGTTTGCAGGAATTAAGAGATCATGTAGATACCGCTATTGTTATAGACAATAATAGACTTGTAGACATAGCCGGACAATTGCCAATACAACAAGCTTTTGCTGTTGCTAATGAATTAATCAGCACTATGATTAAGGGTATTGTAGAAACCATAACCCTTCCAAGTTTGATTAACCTGGATTATGCAGATGTTTCTTCAATAATGAAGAAAGGAGAAGTAGCTGTTATTGGTATTGGCGAGTCAGATTCAAGCGATAGGGTTAACGAAGCTGTTAGGCAGGCTCTTACACATCCATTGTTAGACGTGGATTATAGAGGTGGATATGAAACTAGAAGAATTCAGCCAAGTCGGTAAAATGGTTACTGCAAATATTTCGATGGAGGCACAAGTCATTATTGGTGCAAGAATTAACAAAGATTTTGAAGGAAGAGTAAGAGTTATTACTATAATGACCGGAGTCTCAAGTCCTTATATTCTTGGAAAAAGAAGGCTTCAGGAATTCGAAACAGTTAACAGAAGAGAATTAGATGAACTAGGTATTGAATTTGTACGATAAACTTGGGGAAGCCACGTCTTATTTTACTCCTGCCATTTATTTTTTAGGCAGGTTTTTTTATAAAAGAATTTTAAAAAGTCAGAATAACTTTGTTATACTTGTTACACCGCGTAGAATAAAGTTCTTCTAGAAAAATTAATAACTTTTGAGCAACCGATAAAATTATAAAGACCATGTTTATTCTCAATCTATGAGAATAGAGCAAAAAAGACCATTTAATATCGAAGTAATTATTAGCTGGGAAGATTGGGAGAGATTAGAAAAAGGAGAAACTATTGGGGACAGATATGATGGAGAAAATAAATTGTTGGTTCATAGGACTCACCCATTTAATTCCGGCGATTATGAATCAAAAATAAAATCATTCCAACAAAAAGAATATGCTGAATTTGATAGAACAACAATGGATATAGATGTTTATATCCCTCACGGAGTTTTAAGAGATGTCAGGGTTTCGGCATCTAGATTTAGTGAAAGATTAGGTAATTTGAAAATCATTCCAGATTCGGAATTCTGTGAAAATATGGAGATAAAGGTATTGTATCCTAGAAGTTTGAAGGTTTTGGATATACCTGCGTATTGCGAGTCTTTAGTTGATACGCATTCTGAGTAATATTGTGTAACAAAAATTATTAAAAGAATAGGAAGAACTTTGTTATACTTGTTTACACAAAGTAAATATATTTTTTATCAAAACATTAAACATCTGCTCTTCTTACTTTTGGAAATGGCTTATAAAATCTCTCACCATAAAGATTAAAAAAAAGTCTATTATAAAGTGATTGCTTGTCTATAGGTATTATTTTTCCTTTAATTAATTCATAACCTACAGGAAGAATTAATTCAATTTCCGCATTATCTGGAATAACTACACTATTCTTTATTGTTTCTTCTGAAAAAATAGCGACTATAGAAGAAGCTAATCCTAGTTCAGTTAGTTTTAGTAAAAAATTTTCAACTGCCGCACCTACATGATATTTAACATATTTCTCTGAACGTTTCCCAAATAATTTTTCAATTTGTTTAGATTCTGTACAGATGATAACAACATAAGAAGCTTTTCTTATAAAATCCTGCTGGCACGCATCTGCGATTTTAGAAATTTTTTTTGGTTCATCTACAATTACGTATCTTAATATATGTATATTCCCAGGAGTAGGAGCGAGATTTGCCATTTCTATAGCTTCTACAACTTTTTCTATAGGAGGTTTTTTAATAGAAAATTTTTTTATCGAGACTCTTCTTTTCACAACTTTATCAAATTCCATTTTTAAATAATCACTTATAATATACCTAAAGACTATAAAAAGGTTTTTGAGGATTTTAAATCCCTTATTTTCAATCATCTCATTCTCAAACGTCCCGAGGAGGACTCGAACCTCCGACATCACGGTTAACAGCCGTGCGCTCTGCCAACTGAGCTATCGGGACTTATAAATTTGGAAAGAAAAATCCTATTTAAATTTATCCTTATAGCTCAAATTTGGTTTATAATCCTAAAGTAATCCAAATTTGAGGCTTAAAAATCCCTAATGCCTGTCATGACTTTTTCTCTCTTTCCTCATTCTCTCTAATCTTCCATATACTCTCCCTTGTCTGCTTCCTTGAATCAAAGATTTTATTGCCTGCACTGCATCTTCTATTTCTTCAGCATCCCCTATTATTCCAACAGTATTAACTTTCATAGCAAAATCGCAATGTGTTAGATGTTTTAAAGTTTTTAGAGTACTCCCTTCTCTCCCTATTATTCTTCCCCTTACTATTTCAAGATCATTCCTTTTTGTTATGTCCTTGATAAATATGGTATTAAGAATTATATTTTCATCTTTTAATTGTAGGGAATTAGCTACAGAAAAACCAGCGTTCACTGCTTCTAAAACATGCAAGGCTAAAAATTCATTTTCAGGCTTTCCATTAATAAAAACATTCTTTCCTTTATTTGAAAGCTTGATTTCCAGCTCTGTTTCAATCCTTTTTTTATTTCTAAGGACTTCTTTTATATTTTCTACATATATTTCTTGCATGTTGAACAAATCCTATTTTAGAAAGAATTTTAATCATGTCTTTACCTGATAATATTGGAAGTTTTGGCATTTTTCTCTACCTGAATAATTGAAAAAGAAGGAGCTTCTTTAAGCAACTCCTCATATTTTTCAGGTCGTTCTTCTAAATATAAGTTAATGGCCTCTTTAATATTTTTCATTGCCTCATCCATTGTATTTCCCTGCGAAGCTATCCCTAGGGAAGTACAATTAGCTACAAAAATCTCTTCATTTGTACTTAATTTTTCTTTATTTAAAACGACATCCAAAAATCCTTTTTCCATTTTTTGTAAAGGTTTTGTTTATTTAAATGTTTTTTGGTTAATTTAATATTAGAATTCAGACTCTGTTTCTTTTATGTAACCTTTTCTTTTTAGCCAATCAATTGCTGCGGGTGTATACTTAAACAAAATATCTCCTCGCTTATCTCCTTCATATTCCCAGGGCTTTACAATAACTGTATCTCCTGGGCGAATCCATAATTTTCTTCTTAATGCTCCTGGAATCCTGCAGTTTCTTTGTTTCTCATCAAAGCATTTTACAATCATTCTATTCGCTCCGACTCTTTGATCTACAATGCCTATAACCTCTCCTTCTCTAGGTGTTCTTACTCGTATTGGTTGATTTACATTTTCTCTGCTCTCTTGGTTTTTTATTGCCATTTGTTATTAAAATAAGAAGTGTTTATAAGTTTTGGGATTTTTTGATATTGATTTAATGATAAACTAAGGGAAGATTGGTAATACCTAATTATTTATAAAAGACCATATTCATTATTTTTTATGGACGAAAAATATACTCCATTAGGATTACCCGTAATTTTCAAAGATGTAATTTCCACGTCATTAAGAGATGAAACAGAATACTCTGATAGTAATAATTTTGTTAAACAAAAATATGATAACTTAAGAAAAGTTTTAGCATCTGAAAACCCTATATTACTCGACTATGTGAATGTTGGGTTAAATACTGCACCTAATGAGGCAGCTGCTGAAGCTTTTATTTTTGGTTTTTATAGCTGTTATTCTCTTTTAAGAAGACAATTAGAAGTTAATAGATTAGAAGAAGAACTAAGATAATAAATTAATGCCACAATACTCTTGCATACCCTCTTTTTCCTAAAACAACAGTATCTTGTATTTTTTGATAAAATTCATCCCAGACATATCTTCCTAAGAAAAGTTGTTTGTACTCTTCTTTGTTCGGTTCTGCACTATCCATCAATGATTTTACGGACTTGTTAGTATTCAGTAAAGATTCGTGTATTCTTCGCAATTCTTTGCTATCTCTCTGCGATAAGAGATATATACTTCCCTTAATTTCTGGAAGATTCTTATCAGTTTTTCTTAATTCAGTGTACGCACAAAGGCAAAGAAAGTCTGAAGTGATTGATTCAAGACTCCTACAAGTAAGATTATTATCAATAAAATCTTCTGCAGTAAACCAGTCTATTTTATCTCGCGGATTTGCTGGATGCTCAACATGATTATACAAAACCTGCGCAAGTCGTCTCACAAAAAATCTCCTAAGTTCGTGGGTATATTCATAAAACTTTTTCATTCCTTTAATGTATTGGCTGGCAATTATTTGCTTAATCATTGTCATTACAGAAAAAAGGAACTCTTTTTTCTCCTATATGAAAGAACTTTATATTATTTAAATACTCCTTTCACATAACGTCAATTAGAAAGTTAGTGGTTACATAAGCGCTAAAGCCACAGGAACTTCATCAATTTTCATGATTCCTTCTTCATTGATTATTCCTGCTTCCAAAGCTGTTTCAACTGATTCTCTTCCAACAATATTGAAAGTTGCATCTTCTTTTTCCAAGTCTTTAAGAATTTTAAGGATCTCTTTTTTTGTTTTTTCTTCGCCTTTAAAAAAACCAGGCTTAATTTCTATCTGCCTTTCTCCATCTTCAAATTTTTCTCCTATTAAATTGCTGTCAGCTAATGCAACAATTTTTCTGTATGCTTCATGAACCTTTATATGCATCATAGAAATTAAAAAAGTTAAATTAAAAATTTATTTATTTTTTTGCGCAAATTCTTTAGAAACAACTCTCCAGCATTCATAAGAGCCGCTCGGAGACTTCGTCACTGCAAACATTCTGCCATTCTTATCTACAATTTTATAGTTAGTTGTTTTGAATTTCTTTTTTGATTTCACATCAAAAAATTCCGTTTCTTGTTTTGCCATGTTACCTCCCTTCATAAGTTTTAATACTTCACACAATATTTATAGGTTTATAAAGTTTATTTAATCCCTAACCGCATGTTTCGCGCCGCATGCAAGGCAATGTATAAAATGAAATCTTTTTTCTTTCATTAACTCTGTATCAGGCTTTCCACATTCTTTACAAATGACAAATTCTTTTAAATATTCCTCTATTTTCTCGTTTATTTTTTGAGAGCTGATTTTTCTTTGGAGAATAACTCTGTTATTCCTAAAAACTCCGGGGGTAGCAAGTTCTTTTAATAAGAATTTAAATATGTGGTCAGGATTTCTCCTTACATAAGAAGCAATTAAATATACATTTGTTAATATTGTTTTATTCCCCTCTATATGCCCTTCTATTTTGGGTATTTCAAACCTATCTTTTGTTTTTTCTATAGGCTTTAATTTCTTATATGCTTCTTCTAATAATTTTTCATATTCCATGTCTTAACAACTAATATTTTTTAGTATAAAGGACTTTGAATAATCCTGTTTTCCGAAGGAAAATTCGTCAAAGACTTCAACTCCTTTGGAGTTGAATGAATCAGAAATTTTTAATTTCTGAGTCCTTCTTAGAGAATTTTGATTTTTTAGGTTTTTCAAAATTCTCTATATTTCCTTTAAATAAGATGAGTTTTTAAGCGTTTTGAATTTTTTTCTTTTGTTGAGAAAACGTATAAAACTCTGTATCAAATAATCTTAGTTCAGGATCTCTCAAAACTATTTCTAAACGAGAGAGAGAATAAGGTCTTCCTATATCTGGCTGATGAATTAGTGATGAACCAGCATATACCCCTGCATGTTCTAGCTCATCTCCATTTGTCCTAAAAGTAATAATAAGCCCATTTTCCATTCTGCTTCTCGAACAATTTTCATGTAAAAATTTTTCTAATTCATAAGCATCAGCATATCTAGGATAATTGCAATGATCTATACCTAATAGATATAACACAAAACCAAAAGCATTTGTTCTTTCGCATTCTACTCTTTTAGTGTAATCTCTTCTAAGATTAGCAAGACTCATTATTCTCCTATATGGACTTGCTGTTCCCATAACTTTGCAAATTCCTCTCGCTAAACTTCTCATAATCCTTTTCTTATATTTATCATCCATATTTTCTTATCATCAGATATCTTTAAAAGAATTATTGTGCAGAATAATCATAAGGCATGCTACAAAGTTTCCTGAAATGTACAGAGAACTTTGAATAATTGACATTTCCGAAGGAAATCTATCAAAGTTCTTCTTAGAGAATTTTGTTTTTCAGAGTTTTTCAAAATTCTCTACAGGTATAGAAAAGTTTTTATTAGAAGAAATTAATCTTTATTGAATGAAAATTATATTATATATGGCAATGAGTCTAAACGGAATGATTGCTAAAACAAATGATAATACTTCTTGGATAACGCCAGAAGAATGGAATAGTTATAGTTCCACTGTAAGAAAAGCAGGAGCTTTAATAGTTGGTAGAAGAACTTATAATATCCTTACAAAACAACCAGAATTCAAGGAATTTAAAAATGTCAAATTAGTCGTTGTATCAAAAAAACAGAATCCTGAATTAGTTAATGATTCTCATCTAATCGCTGAATCGCCAGAGAAAGCTTTGGAGTTATTAAAAGATTTCAAAGAAATAATTGTTGCTGGAGGAGGAATTCTAGATAATTCTTTTATTGAAAAAAACCTTGTAGATGAAGTTTATATTGATATTGAGCCTATTATTCTAACTAAAGGAATTCCGCTATTTGCTGGAGAAAAGATAATTGAAATTAACTTAAAATTAATTGGCCAGAAAAAAATAAGCGAAAATGAAATTCAGTTGCATTATAAAATCATAAAGTAGAAGTTGCCAACGTACTAAAAACAAGTGGCGATACTTTAAACCAGCTATAAATTAAGCTACTAATTAATTAAGCTAATAATTGTTTTACTATTTTTTCTATTCCTGAAACAACTCTTTCCTCATTTGATCGCATATCTGGTTCAAATCTTTTTCCAAGCAAATGTTGGATTCCTTCGAAATACCTGACTGCAATTTGTATTCTTTGTTCATCAGTATATCCTTGGTCTCCTTTAGAAAATCCTCTTGCAAACTCCTTTGAATAAGATCTTGGATCAAGTTCTTTGATTTTTCCAGCAGATAATCTTCTCATTTGATCATTATATTCATTAAGAAGCCAGAATCTTGAAGAGTCCATCGTCCAGATTTCATCTTGTGAAACAATTTCTCCCTTTCTGTTTATCCCGTGTTCTGTTTTTGTATCTACTGCAATTAATCCCCTTTCTCTTAAAAATTGAGAGACCATTCCAAAAGCAAATACAGAGCTGTTTCTTATCTGGACATATTGTTGCAGTGTACAAATTCCCATTTTGAATAATTTTTCTGGAGAAATAGATTCATCATGTTCTTCAGATTTAGTTGAAGGAGTATCCATAATATATGGCAGGGGTCCATTTGTTATTAGATTGTCAGGAAGAGCGTGTCCACAAAATTCTCTTCCCCCTTTAATGAAATGTTGATATAACGAAGTAGATGTTGAACTTTTGGCCATATATGCTCTTAAAACATTTTCAAAAGGAATTTGAGTTAAATTTTCTGCTGCAACAACAATAGAGCTGTCTCTTAGTCCGTCAACTTCAAACTGCGATGTCCCAATTGCACTAGATAACATTCTCCTCATATAATTATGATTCGTTGCAAGAATTTGATCTTTAAATGGAATTTCTCCTCTGTTAATATCGTGGGTTGAAATTCTCTGGGTTCTTATCATTATCCTTAATGGTGTTCCTTCTGTTGTTTCAAGAGGAGGATTTTCATATTCTACTATTTTTCCAGTTGATTTATCAGTATAACTGAACCTGCCTCCAAAAATAGAATCAGAAACTTTCCCAGGTTTAACTCTAAAGCCTTTTAAACGTGGAACTACCCCGGAATCTATAATTTCCTGAGTAGAGTATATTTTATCTTCTTTGCTCATATATGTGTCAACTAATCCTTCGACTCCATGTCTAGTTAAGGGTATCATTTAATTCCTCCGTAATTTCTCTGAAAATCTGTATCTGCCTGTTCCAAAGAGTTGATTTTCTTAGCATTTTCCTCATCAAGCATTTTTCTTAGAGCAGGATTTACTCCAGCATACATTTGAGCAATAAATCTCCCAACATTTGCAGGCCGTTCAATATAAGCATTTGAACTTCCAGGAGGATTGCTCAAACAAGATCCATTCCTGCCATCTGGAGGACAGCTAATTACTGGACCAAAAGCATGATAGGATAAAGTACCTGACAAAGCATCTGTTCCACCTGCAACAGCCACATAAACAACTAAGCTTCTGACAGAATTATATTGAATACCATATTTTTGTAAAGATTTGACTATTTCATCAATATGTCCCTTATCACTATCAGAGCCAGCCATAATCACTGCACATCCTCTATTTAATTGCATTGCCAACCTAAACTCTTCCCTTATCATTTTAATTTTTAGAAATTATGATTTATATAATTTTCTGCAAAAATTAATTAGATACAAGTAGTAAAATAAAGTTAGCATAAATAGAAAACAAAATGTCTGATATCTTTATAAAATTTTATCCCAAATATCTTATTCTTCCAGGTCTCGGCTCATAAAGAATTCCGTCTTCTAAAAGCTTTTTTATTTCTTGTTCTATTAAGTCAGCTCTCACATCTTTGAAATGTAATATTATCATATCTTTGTCTATTCCTTCATAATGTTCTGCATTTTTTACTGATTCTATTATTTCATCTCTTAAAGCTCTCATTTCTTTTTTTTGTTCTGTTGATAGCGGTTTTGGAATTAACTTCTCTATTTCCAATTTTCTTACAAGAAGGTATTTAGGATCTTGTTTTTTTATAAGTTCAGGAAGAACATATAACTCTTGATTAAACGACCTCAACAAACCAATTATGAGAACAGTGTCTCCTTGCACAAAATCTCTAAATTTACGTATATCTTCCCCAAAAACTCTTGCTTTTATTTGCCCACTTCCATCATCCAAAGTGAGAGAAGCAAATCTTGTTTCTCTATCTGATTCAAATTTGTCTATAATATTAGCTATTATATTTACCCTTACTAATTTTTTATTTCCTAACTCTACATGAAGTAATCGTTGTCGCGTTCTTTGTGATTCAGGATCTATAGGAGTCTGATCAAATACCTGGTTGGATCTAAGAAGATCCCCGATTCTTATTTTATATGCAGTTTCTCTTTTTTTTTGTTCTAACATTTTTTGTGTAAATTTTTTTTAGTCAAATCAATTCACTATAAAATTAAAGAATAATTTTTAAATATTTATGTATTTAACCAAAAACTTGTTTTATAGTCAAACAACTAGTTTCTTCGGTTTTTTTGACTTTTTAGGAAACCATTTTACCATCAAATATAAATTGATGATATAAGAATTCTCGAAAATTAGATTAAAGCCTCTGGCTTTAATCATTTATCAAATGAAAGGAGGAAAGATAAAA
>JAGVWY010000051.1 GCA_018304055.1 Candidatus Pacearchaeota archaeon | reverse complement strand
CCGACCACGGATAGGTGTATGTCGTATGTTTTACAAAACAATAAAGATTAAATATGAAATAAACTTTATGGTTTAGAATTCTTATAGGGGTTTACTATAGAGGACTTTGATTTACCCCGTTTTCCGAAGGAAATTCGTCAAAGACTTCAAAATCTTTGATTTTGAATGTATCAAGAATTTTCTTGTAAAAATTCTTGAACACCCCAAAAATGCTACGCAATAACAAAAGCATTTTTGATGTATCAGAGAACTTGTTCTCTGAGTCCTTCTTAGAGAATTTTGATTTCTTGGGTTTTTCAAAATTCTCTATACCATTCAATTGTTTTTCTTACACCTTCTTCAACAGAGTACTTGGGTTTATATCCTAAATTTTTAATCTTTAAGATATCACATTTGACTTTTTGTGGTTGCGCGGTTTCTGGATTTTTGATTATAATTCTGCTTTTGCTTTTAGTTTCCTCGATAATCAACTTAGCTAATTTATATATATTATATTCTTCGTCTCCACTAATATTATATTCTGAATTCAATGGCCCTGATAAAGCCAACATAACACCATCAACAAAATCATCAATATAGGTAAAATCAAGGGTTTTTGTCTTAGGGTCACCAAAAATTTCAAGGGGTTTATTTTCAAGTGCATTTGTTATAAATATGTGAATTAATCTTCTCGTTTCGTCCCAAAAAGGGCCATAAACAGTACTTGGTCTAATGATTATATAGTCTATTCCATAACTATCATGGTAGCATTTACAAAGTTCTTCACCATAAATTTTTGCGGTAGTATATGGACTTTTTTCTCTATTTAATACTCTTGAGGAAGAAAAAAATAAAATTTTTGGAATTTTATTTTTTCTACAAAATTCAAGAACTTGAAAAGTACCAAGAACATTATCTCTAAAAGTAATTTCTGGATTTGATATTGATTGAGCAATTTTACAATGAGCAGCAGCATGTATCATTAAATTAATATTCTTTATTTTAATTTTATTTAAATCTGCAAGTCCTCTTCCATCTCTTTTATCTATTGAAAGAATAATTTTGTATCCTTCTTTTTCAAGTCTATCCTTAAGATAACTGCCTATGAGACCTTTATGTCCAGTAATAACAATATTCATAATTATATTTTTCTAATTAAGTTTAAATATGTTATTAAAATTGTCTTACAATTTATTCCAACAAATATATTAGATATATGTTATATACAAAAACCTTATGAATACTTAAAGTATTTAATAAATATGAAAATAGGGATAATCGGGGTTGGATGGGTTGGAGGAACAACCGCCAAAGTCCTCGGCAAAATTCATGAAATTTATTTATATGATAAATATAAAAAACCATATAACTCACAAGAGAATATTGAGTCCCTTGTTAATAACTCTGATGTAATTTTTATTTGTGTACCTACTCCAATGAAACCAAGCGGTGAAATAGATTATTCTTCTATTCACGATTCGTTAAAACAAGTTTTTTCTGTTTCTAAAAAATTAAAGAAAGATATGGATAAAATACTAATTGCAATTCGTTCAACAGCAGTTTCAGGAACAACAGAAAAGCTTGAGAGAGAATATCCTTTTCATTTTGCGTTTAACCCAGAATTTTTAACAGAAAAAAATGCTTTAAATGATATGATGAACACAAATAAAATAGTTATAGGATCTAATAGAGAAGAAGATGCTAAAAAAGTTGAGCAAGTTTTTAAGCCAATCTTTCCGAATGCAAAATATATTCACGTTGACTCAAAAACAGCAGAGATGATTAAATATGCTGCAAATGTAACTTTGGCAAGTCAAATTGCAGTTGCAAATGAAATCTATCAAATCTGTAAATCTTTAAAAATTGATTATAATAAAGTTAAGGAAGCCATATTATTAGATGACAGAATAGGTAAAAATATAAATGTTCCAGGTTCAGACAGAGACCTTGGATTTGGAGGAAAATGTTTTCCTAAAGATTTAAATGCATTAATCTTTTTGGCAAGGGAGAACAAATATAGACCCTATTTGTTAGAAGAAGTATGGAGATTAAATGAAAAGGTAAGAAAGAATAAAGACTGGTTGAATATTAAAGGAGCAACGTCAGAGAATAATTTTGAGTAAAATCAATCTAGAATATTCTTAACAGAACCCTTATAAATTACTTATTCTTTTTTTATTTATGAAAATAAAATTTGGACCTGCAGGATTAGGAAAAGTTGATGAAGCTGTAAAAAACCTTGAAGCATATCATAAACTCGGACTAGAAGCATGCGAGATAGGCTTTACTTACGGAGTTTACATAAAAAAAGACGAAGATATAAAAAAAATTAGAGAAGCTGCTCAAAAGTTTAATATTAAACTAAGTATTCATGCTCCTTATTGGGTTAATTTAAATAGTGAGGATAAAAATAAAATTGAACAAAGTAAAGAAAGAATTTTAAAATGTTGTGAAATTGGAGAGAAATTAGCCTGTTATATAGTTGTGTTTCATCCTGGTTATTATGGAAAAATGAATCCTGAAATTACCTTTGATAATATTAAAAAAGCAATTTTAGAAATGCAGGATGTTATTAAAAAAAAGAAGTGGAAAATAAAAATAGCTGTTGAAACAATGGGAAAAGTAAATGTTTTTGGCAATATTGATCAAGTTTGTAGATTAACAGAAGAAACTGGTTGTGAATTTTGTATTGATTTTGCCCATATATTAGCAAGAGATAAAAAAGTGGATTATGAGAAAATAAATAAACTTTTTGGAAAATACAAAACATGGCACTGCCATTTTTCTGGCATTGTTTATGGAGATAAAGGAGAAAAACATCATAAAAAAACTGAAAAAACTGAATGGAAAATCCTGTTAAAAGAATTAAAAGAATTAAAGGATAAGGAAATAATTATCATTAATGAAAGTCCTACTCCTATTGAAGATTCTGTGGAAGGGTTAGGGTTGTGGAAGAACAATTAAATTAATAAATTCTTTTTTAATGTATATTTTATGGGGGCTCGGCACTTTTCTGATTATGAACTCGATAAAATTCGAGAATTGAATCAAAAAAATTATAATGATAGCGAAATTGCACATGAATTAGGTAGATCAATAAGAGGAGTTTCTCGTGCAAGAAATCGGATGAAATTACCTTTAAGGTATGATATAACTTTTACTGAACAAGAGATTAAATTAATTAAAGAATTGCATTCTCAAGGCTTTACTGCTATAAAGATTGGAGAAAATTTGAAACGTTCTCCAAGAGCGATTAGTAACCATCTATCTCAATTTGGTTTGCGAACTGTAAACTCTCATTTCACTCCTAATGAAATTAATTTTATCAAAGAAAGGTTTATGCAAGGATATTCTGATGAGGAAATTGCAAGGAAAATTAACAGATCTCCAGGAGGAGTAAGAAGACGGAGAATAAAGATGGGGCTGAGTTACCATGTCATTCAGGAAGAGCTTAATTTTGTTAGAAAGTACCATTCGCAAGGATATTCTGATCGTCAGATTGCTCACCTTCTGAATAAAGGTGAGAATTGCATATACTATAATCGACATGTTCGTTTGAAACTTCCCCCTAATTACAAAGGATCGAGGTTCATTAACGAAGAATTAACTCAATCAAAAGAATTGCCAAATTTAAATAATACTCCTAAAATTGAAACAACAGATGACCAAGTCAGGTCTGCTTTACTTGGATGGAGAGGGTATGACTTTAATCAGGCACTTATCTTGAATGTACTTTGGAATAGCAGTGGTTATACAAATGATGAAGTGCTTATTCAAAAAATAATTGAGAAAAAGAAGAAAGAGGGATGGAAACCTTATCAAATTCCACAAAAGCAATTTCGTAAATCTGTTAGATCTTTAGAATATCGGTTTTTGATAGAACGCGTAGAACACAGAGAATATAATTATGTATACAAACTTACTCATCGCACTTATGAGGAGTTTGACAGGATACGAAAGCTATAGCCAGTATTAATATAAGAAATCAGATAGTTCTTTTGCTTTACCTATTAAATTAAGGAGATTAAAATATTCATTTTTAGAAATACTGTTTCTTTCTAATAAACGAAAAACATGTCCCTTTGGATTCAAAGTTTATTCAATACGACAGTGATAGTATTCTTTGTCTGGTTGTTTAACAATATGTTTTTCTGATTCAATAATAAGTAGGATTGGATAACCATGTTCTTGCCTAGATCTACGATAAGCGTAACAAGCAGCAAGAATAATATCAGAAGTGCAATCTAAGTAAGGAAATAAACACCAATCCTTTTTAATTGCTTCATACCTTTCTTGTGTTGTTCCATGATATAAAAATTTCGGAATTTCCATTTTCACTTTTCATCTTCAGTATATTCTCCTGATTTTTGCATTCTTTCATTTCTTTTTATATTAGCATCAATTTTTATTAATATATTATGAGCTTTTTCAGGGTCCTTCTTAGTATAATTTAGTATAAATAATATTTTTCTTAAAATTTCATCATAGGACTCCCTATTATACTCTTTTAGCCCATCTAATCTTTCTTTTGTTTCTTTACTGATTTTTATAGTAGTAATTTTGTTCTTCATTCTTAATTCTATATAGGACTTTGAATAACTCCGTTTTCCGAAGGAAAATTCGTCAAAGTCCTTCTTAGAGAATTTTGATTTTTCAGGTTTTTCAAAATTGTCTATAGTCTCTTATAAAGTATACTTACTTCTACCAGATTATACTATATAAACCTTTCTGTTATTGTAATTATTTAATAGTTGTTACATAATAGAAATCTTTATAAATGCATTTAGAGTCTTACAATCAACTAAATTAAACAACCTTAACATGAAAAAAAGCAAATTGTTAATGGTATCTTTTATAGCACTATTTACTTTAGCTTTTGCTCTGACAACAGTTAATGCCCATACAATTGGTTGTCCAACAGGCATAGAAAATGACTTTGCTTGTATAACTGATGTAGAAGTTAACGGAATCTCATTGGATGATGATTTTGTTGCTGAAGCTGTTGCTGGCATTGTATCTGATACTGTTCCTGTTGTAGTAAAATTTACTGCTAAAGAAACAGCTACAGATGTTAGAGTTAAAGTATATATAGAAGGTTTCAGAGATGAGATAGAAGAAGAAACTCCTAGATTCCATGTTTTAGAAGGCAATACTTATGTAAAGAGATTTACATTAAAATTACCTTCATCAATGGATCTTGATGAGTTAACTGAAGAAGAACTTGCCTTACTCGTGAGAATAAGTGCAAGAGGAAAAGAATCCCTTGAAGCAAAAGTACTTCTTGAGGTTCAAAGAGATTTCCAAAGTCTTAATATCTTGTCTATTGAAAGAGAAGAAATAGTGAATGCTGGAGACACTTTGGCTGTGAATGTTGTTGTAGAAAACAACGGATTTGAGAGACTTGATGATGTATTTGTTAGGGCTTCTATACCTGGGTTAGGTATCAGCAAAAAAGTATATGCAGGAGATCTTGCACCAACAAGAGATCTAAAAGATGATGACATCAATGATGCACGAGAAAGAAGTATTCTCTTGAATATACCAGTTAATACAACACCCGGAAACTATGAATTAGTTGTAGAAGTTTACAACTACGATGCAAGCACTAAAGAAACAGTTAGAGTGGTTGTAAGAGCAGTAGAAACAAGAATTCTACCTCCAGTCACTACAAAAACATTATCTCCAGGTGGAGAAACAACTTTTGATGTTGTCCTGGTTAACCCAAGCAACAGATTAGCTGTTTTTTCAATAGTCCCTCAACAGACTGCTGGATTTTTTGTAGAGGCTAGCGAGCCTTTAGTGACTGTTCCAGCTGGATCAAGCAAAACTACACAGGTTAAGGTAATAGCTTCAAGCACTGTTGAAGAAGGTACTCACGTTATTACTGTTTTAGCTAACAGTGAATCTGGAATGTCAGAAACTGTTACATTAACAGCTAATGTGAGGAAAGAACAAGCACCTGATAGAGGTATTGTTCCTCCTACTAGTGAAGTCAGTCCAACAGTGGTTATTACTGTAATCTTAGTTATTGTGTTTATAGTGCTGTTAATAATACTTATAGTGTTATTAACAAGAAGACCAGAACGAGAAGAAGAATTCGGAGAAACAAGTTATTATTAATTTTTTATTTTTTTATTTTTTATCATTTTATGTTTCTCCTTTTTTATTTTTAATAAAAATTAAATATATGATATTATTATTTATGATATGGAAAATTATAAAACGTTAGCAGAAAAGTTTATAGAAGGATTTGATAATAGAATGTCTTTTATTCAGACACAAAATGAATTTCCTTTTGAGTTTCCACTTTGTTTGAGAGAAATAGCATCAAAAAGTAATCAAGAATTATTCCAGAGAGTTGTAGAGGGATATGTTTCTTATAGCCAACGAGTTAATAGGGGTAGAATGGAATCTGAAAAAATAAAATTAGAAGCTTTAGATTTAATTGAATTTCAATGCATAATAGCCGATACAGGAAGAATGACTATAGGAATCCCTGGTTTTTATAATCTTAATGGAATTACAAGACAAATGTTTTTAGACCTGTATTCAGGGCAGTTAGCAGAAAATAAAGGATATAAGATTACTCACTCAATTAAACCATAAATAATTAAAGAGAGATTTGAGAAAACTGAAAAGAAAAGCACAAATTGATGAGGAAGACTAATAATATAATAATCTTAATTAATTAATTTTTTAACAAAACATGCAAAAAATAATAGAAGAAAAGCCTTTTCCAAGCAAATTAGAAGATAGATTAGCAAGCGTAGCGAATGCTATTAATACAGAATTAAAGATTGCTACCTTACTTCATTTAGATGATACACCAAGAGAAGCAAGTGAAATAAGGCAGAGAGTAAGAGAAACCATCGAAAGAGGATATTTGCCGAAGACAGAGACATTTATGGCATACGGAAATACATTACATGATATTGCGCTTGTTGCAAAAGAAACTGTTGTAAGAGATACTGGGGAAGTTGCACATGTTGGTTATAGTTTAACAGAAGCAGGAAAAAGATATGGACTACCTGCATCAGCTATAAGTTTAGAATATAGCGTTGGTAATGATATTAGTTTATTTCAGATTTTAGGTTCTACTGCCTCAAAAGGAGATAGCAGAGCGCCTGATAATAGAATGAAAATTTTAGAGGAATTAAGAAAAAAAAGAGAATTACGAGAAGCTGATTTAACAGATGTAATAGGATTGAATAGCTATTATGTAATACAAGGTCATTTAATCGCATTAGCAAAAATAGGTTTTATTGCATACGAATCTATTGGAGCAAAATCAAAAGGAAAATTTACTTATGGATGGATTCGAGGAAGATCTCCTAATGATGTGAGAACTATTGTCGGGCATGCTACTTTAACTAGGCGTATAGTAGACTATTTAGCACATCATGATACAGCAATTGACTGTAATACGTTAAGTGAAGTGTTAGAATATAAATATCCCAATATTATTTCTCAAATTCTTTCTGGTTTAGAAAAACAAGGTTTTGTAAAAAGAGCTTCTCCATGGATATCTAGAGAAATCAAATCATCAGTAAGAATTTTAGATAAAGGAAAAGAATTTCACGATGAGATTTATCTCCAATTAGTAGAACTTTTATCGGATCATTCTTTAGACGGTTATCAGGAAAAAGTACTAGCATTTAGAGAATCTGAACAGTTTTCAGATAATATAATAGGAGGAATTGAGTTGTATAGAAGTGTTTCACCAAATATTAATAGAAAATCTTCTAGTGAAAGAAAAGAACAAATTAAACATTTGATTATTAATAATCATGGACTTACTTCAGGAGAAATTGCTGAAAAATTGCATATTTCAACTGCTAGCGCTTATGAATATATTACTCAATTATCTGGCATAAGAAAAGAAAAAGAAGAACATGAAATAAGATATTATATTGATGAATAAAATTATTTCAAATCTATTTCTTCATTAGTATCTCCGAATAAGATTTAGCACTATAAGATTACTCCATAAAGCTTATATACTTAACCTATCTATTAGATAGGTATGAAAAGAGTAAAAATTATA
>JAGVWY010000005.1 GCA_018304055.1 Candidatus Pacearchaeota archaeon | reverse complement strand
TATAAACCACATAACTACTAATGTTAATAGTATTATAAATGTTATTAATATTTTGAGGTAAACAAAATCTATCTCTTGTTTATACTTAATGGTTTCTTCTGAAGATTCGTATTCTTCAGCGATAATATCGCTTTCATTGCCAATTTCATTATCACCAGGATATATGGGTTTATCTATATCAATCTTCATTATTCTACTATCCTCAGCCAATTTATCAAAACTATCCTTACTTGTGAATGCAGCAAATCCTCTGGAAGTTTTATCTAAAATAACAAAATTACTATTATTAGAATAATCCAACAAAACTTCATCTATTCTTGGCTTAAACCATTCATCAATTTGCCTTAATTGTTCTCTTTTTTCTTCTTTAGTACCATTAACAATGATACCAGATTCATCTCTTAACTCTATAACAAGTTTTAACTCAATCTGATTATCTTCGTTAAATTTATTTAAGATTTCACTTTCATATTCCACTCCTACATCACTAATTAATATTTCTGCATAAATATTTATCGGAAGTATAACTAAAATAAAGAATATTATCACAATAGTACCTCTATTTTTCATATATTTTCAAATTATCTATATTTTATAAGTTTATCTCATCCAAATTACCCCAACTACTTTTGTCTTAACCAATTACCATACTCTTTTTCATTTTCAAGTAAACATAATATGATATATAAAACTTATCAAATGTCCTCAATTATATTTAATCAGAATCTATTAACCTAAAACCTATTTCTTCCTAACAGGCCTGAACGCTTTTTTTAAACACTTTCTGCATCTAACTTTTCCCTCTATAATTTTTCTCGGATCAGATCTAATTTTTGCTTTACAATTTTTACATACAAAAATATTTTTAAAAAGTCTTGCTTGTGCAGCCGGAATTTTTGTTGCCATGATTTAACTCCTTCTCCCATTTCTGGGAGTTAAAATATTCAAAATCATCAAAGATGATTTTGCCATTTACATTTTCCTCTTAATTATTTTAATCCCTTCAATATTCCAATATTCAACTTGATCCCCTTCAGCTATTTGTCCTTTTACATCTTCATGTATAGGTATTTCAAATGTTTCAAAATTTTCTAAATCCATGATATTAGCTTTATCTTCTGTTATAGTTAAAACTTGAGCTTTATTTTTTTCTATCATAGGAACCTCTAATCTCTCATGACCTCCAACAACAAAAACTTTTTTCTTGCCATCAATAATACTAACAGCCTCAATCCTGCATTTTGCATGTCCGTGTTTTCCTGTTTTGCTAATATCATTGTTTTTTACTACGCAAGCAGTTCCATCAACTGAAATAGTAGTTCCTGGTCGAGATTCAGCAGCATTAATTAATTTAAAAGCCATTTTTAAAATCGTTCTAGTAATGTACTCAAATAGATTTATAAAGTTTTGCAGAATTAATCTTCTCTTTCCCGCACATAGCGGTCTAACCCATTCAATGGAATATTGTGGTTAACCATACAATCAACAAGGTCAGAGTTTGATACCCTTCTAAAACCTTTGGTCGTAAACCTAACTGCTTTTAAATGTCCGCTATCAATACATTTTATAACTGATTTTATAGAAACTTCCCATATTCTAGCTATTTCCCCAGTTGTATAAATTCTATCTATTGACCTATATCTCTGAATATTATCATCTTCCATACAATCCTCTGTATTATCAGCTATTAAAATATTTGTATTGTATTTTTAGGATTGTAATTTTTTAGATATAGTTAAACAACTAATCTCTCCTGTTTTCTGGTTGTTGTTTTTTAGATATTCGCGATTTCTTTTTCTCGAGAAATATTCTCAATCTATCTTGAGGTATGCCGTATTCTATCATAAAATCAACTAAATTTTTATGAGGAATTCTTCTATGAGATGAATCAGGGACACGATAGCCTCTCAATGTACCCCCGTTAAAATACCTTGTAATAGTTTGTGGAGATAAATTACAAATTCTTGAAACTTCTCCAGTTGTATAAGTGTCTGAACTAAACTTATCTGTATTATCTTCTCCAGAATCTCTTTTCATTTTTTCTTTTAATTCTTTTAAAGATTTATAAGAAATTCTTCTATGTCCTCCTCTCGGGATGCAAAATCCTTCTAAGTAACCATTTTCGAATAATTCAGTTATTTTATGAGCGGATAAAGATAAATATTTAGCTGCTTGTCCTGTTGTATAATAAACCGGAATATTTTCAACAGTACTATCTAAAGATTCTGAAAGATTATCACTCATGAAAATTGAAGAATCTAAGTTTATTTAAACATTATTGCCTTGAATCATGTAAAATAAAAATTAATAAGAAATCCATTAATTTTTTAAACTGCTTTTCACAAAGTTAATCATGGCAATGCAAAAAAATGATTTTATTGAAATTTCCTATACAGGGAAATCTGATGGAAAAATTTTTGACACAACAAATAAAGACGAAGCAAAAGAAATAGGATTAGATATAGAAGTTAAACCACTAATAATAGCAGTTGGAAATAACATGCTATTAAAAGGATTTGATGAAGCATTAATAGGAAAAGAAATAGAAAAAAAATATTCAATACATTTAGAACCAGAAAAAGCATTTGGAATAAGAAATCCGAATTTGATAAAGACTTATTCTTTAAATTCTTTCAAAAAAAATAACATAAATCCCTATCCAGGTTTAACTCTCCAATTAGATAATTCAATTGCAATTGTAAGGTCAGTGACAGGAGGAAGAGTAATGGTTGATTTTAATAATCCTCTTGCAGGAAAAGAAGTAGATTATGAATTTACGATAAAAAGAAAAGTTGAAGATGAAAATGAAAAAATAAATGCCTTACAAGATTATTTTTTTAGACAGAGATTTGAGTTTTCCATAAAAGACAAAAAAGTTGTTTTTAAGGATAATGTTGTTAAGGTATTTTTAGATTTATTAGGAGAAAAATTCAAGGAGATAACTGGGATGGAATTTGTCATTGAGGAACAGAAAAAAGACAAGGAAGATATTAAAGAAAAACTTAAAGAAGATAAGGAAGATGTTAAAGAAAAAAAGAAAGGAAAGAAAAAAGAGGAAAAGAAAGAAACTAATAAGGAAAAAACTAAAGAAGACAAGGAAAACAAGAAAGAAAATAATAAAACTTAAATATTTCCTAATATTAATATAAAAATGGAATCTAATAAAGTAAATATGATATTTAAAGAAATAAATGAAAAATTTCCAGAAGACAAGGGAAAAATCTTAGTTATAGAACCAGAATCAGGAGATTATTTTATAGATGAAAATTAAATAGAAGCATATAAAAGAGCAAAAAAACAACATCCAAATAAAAATTTTTTTTTAAAAGAATAGGATTTGAAACAGCGTATCTAGTAGGAACTTATAATGACTCAACTAATAAAAGGATGCTTTAAATCCGGGTTCCCTGTAGAGGACTTTGAATAACCCAGTTTTCTGAAGGAAAATTCGTCAAAGACTTCAAAATCGAAGATTTTGAATGTATCAGAGAACTTGTTCTCTGAGTCCTTCTTAGAGAATTTTGTTATTCCTATTTTTTCAAAATTCCCTATAATATCTTTAACTGTCAATATGAATGATATTGATTTTCTTCTTGATACTGTCTTGATACTGGTTTTAATAGTTATATGATGCTATCAGAAACCACGATTCATAGCCTTGGGTTAATTCATTTTGGATTTTCAGAATATAAACTGTGAGTGGAGAAAAAGTAATAACTAAATTGTATAAGGCAAATATCAATGTATTCAATAAAGAAAAAGAAATATTTGTCTTGTCAACTTCTTCAAATTTTTCGTTAGTAGGAATTAAATTATTTAATGATTGCAAGATTATTCTAGAAAAAAATAAAGATAGAGTAAAAATAATAGAAAACGATAATTCTCATTAATACTATAATCTCTTTATGTAACCTAGAATTTAGATTAATATCCAATTCAAGATTACTTAACTAAAACTATAATAAAACTGCAATAATCTTTAAATAGAGATTATTACTTTTTCAGTGATGGAAGAGGTATTTAAAGACGATTACAACAGAAGTTACGGGGTTTCTGAAAAACATGATTTTATAAAAGAGGGATTTTCTAAAAAATCATTTGATAGATCTCCTGAATTAGCTGAAATAGACAGAGAATTAGAAGAACTTCTTAAAAAACATCATTCCAAGGTTAAAGTTTTCGGAGTTGGTGGTGGAGGGGGAAATACTATAAGCAGGATGAAAGAAATTGGTATTAAAGGAGGAGAATTCATAGCAGTTAATACAGATGCCCAAGATTTATTATACACTAATGCAGATTACAAAATATTGATAGGAAGGGAATTAACAATGGGATTGGGAGCAGGAAGTGATCCTAAAATAGGTGAAGAAGCTGCTCGTGAAACAGAACAAGACATAAAAAAAAGATTAGCTAATTGCGATATGGTTTTTGTAACCTGTGGTTTTGGAGGAGGAACTGGAAGTGGCGCAGCTCCAGTTATTGCAGAGTTGGCAAAAAAACAAGGAGCATTGACAATAGGTGTTGTAACTCTGCCATTCACTATAGAAGGAAAAAAAAGAATAGAAAATGCAGAATACGCTTTAGAAAGAATGGAGTCTGTTGTTGATACATTGATAATTATTCCAAATGATAAGCTTTTGGAAATTGCTCCAGAACTGCCATTACAAACTGCTTTTAAAGTCGCAGATGAAATCTTAACAAATGCAGTGAAGGGAGTAACAGAATTAGTTACAAAAACAGGGTTAGTTAATTTGGATTTTGCAGATGTTAAAGCTGTCATGACAAATGGAGGAGTTTCGTTAATAGGCATGGGAGAATCTGATTCTGCAAATAGGGCGCTGGAATCAGTTGAGAAAGCTATTAATAATCCATTATTAGATGTTGATATTTCCAATGCAACAGGAGCATTAGTAAATATTATTGGGGGAATTGATATGTCTTTGGATGAAGCACGAGCCATAATTTCTCACGTAGGTGGTAGGTTAAGCAACGACGCAAAAATGATCTGGGGTGCAAATATCTCTGCAGAAATGGAAAAGTCTATTAGAGTTATGATAATTATTACAGGAGTAAGAAGCTCTCAAATAGTTGGTGGAGAAATTCCAAAAGAAGTTAAACAACATAATGAGTTTGAAGAAGAATTTGGCATTGAATTTCTAGAGTGATTATTGCAAAAATCTATTTCTGTTAACAATTCTTTTCCATTGTTTTCCTAATCCAAGATAACTTCCAGCTTCAAAATAAATAAATAGTATTAATACAAAGATATAAACAATATGCTCATCAAGAATAGGGTGATTTTTCGGAGGCAAAACCGCAAGCCACATTAAAAAAATCATTAAAGATCCACTATAACCTGCAATATTTACCATTATTCCAATCACTAACGTTAATCCTATCAAAAGTAACCCAATCATGAACAACATATCAATTATTACATTACCTGCAATAGCTTGAAATAAGGGTGCAAAAGGTCCTTTTGTGCTCATTAAAAATCCATAAGTTGGAGAATTTCCTTCAATCCATCCTTTATCGTAGGGAGTTGCAAATCCTAAACCAAATAATTTATCAAAAAATGCCCATAAAAAAATTAATCCAAGAATTATTCTTAATATCCCAATAGCATAATGAACTTTTTTCATTTCAATTTATCTCACATCACCTATATAAATATACTCTTAACAATAGTTATCTAAACTCATATAAAATATTATTTTTAACTATAATATAAATTTTTATAAATACAGTTTAAATTATCTTTCCATGTATATAGATTGTCACGTTCATTTAAGAGATTTTAATGAAAAATATAAGGAGACTATTAAACATGGATTAGAAGTTGCACTAGATTCGGGAGTAGATGCTGTTTGTGATATGCCAAATACTAATCCACCAATATTAAATGAAGGAACTGTTAAAGAGCGGATTTCTTTAGCAAAGAATTCAGGAGTTAAAGAAGTTTCTTATTATTTGTATATTGGTCTAACATCAAATAGAGAACAGGTTAAACATGCGATTGATTTAGCTAGAGAATACACTGAAGTCATTGGAATAAAAATGTATGCTGGACATTCAACAAATAATCTCGGGATAATTAAAGAAGAAGATCAACAAATGATTTATGAAACTTTAGCTAATGAAGGGTACGAAGGAATTTTAGCAGTTCATTGTGAAAAAGAATCTAACATGAATCACAAATTATGGAATCATTCAAAACCTTTTACTCATTGTCTAGCTCGACCAGAAAAAGCAGAGATTGAATCTATTAAAGACCAAATAAAATTTGCAGAGCTATATAACTTTAAAGGAAAATTGCATATAGCTCATATTTCTTCTCCAAGAGCTGTTGAAATTGTTAATAAAGCTAAATCAAAATTAGATATATCTTGTGGAGTTTGCCCACATCATTTAATTTTTGATTGGAGCAAAATGTTTAATGAACATGGAATAATGTACAAAGTGAATCCTCCTTTAAGATCTGATAATTCCCGAAAAAAAATGTTAGATCATTTAAAAGAAGGAAAAATAAATTGGATAGAAACAGATCATGCACCTCATTCAGTCAAGGACAAAATAAATAATCATTTGTCAGGAATTATAGGTCTACCACACTGGCCTTTATTTCATGAATTTTTAAGAAAAAATAATTTTTCTGAAGATGAAATAGAAAAACTGACTTTTTCAAATGTAATGGAGAGATTTGAACTAGATGTAGATAAATCACGAAGAAAAACAAAAGATAGAACATATGATTATGGTTTTAATTATTATGAATCTTTAGAAGAGGAACTTAATGAAGTATAATTATATGTTAAATCTATCCATTTATAAAGTCATATCATTCTTATTTAATAAGACACCATAAAAAATAAAAATAGTAAATTTTTGCTTAATTAATGAAACTCTTAACATTATCAAAATTAGAATCATTTATTCGTCCATATATAGTCTCTTTACCACCTCATTTTGTAATTTCTCAATATTCAAGAGCTAGAATTAAATTAATAAAAAAATTAAATGAAGATGAAATTCCTGAAGAAATTTTCCATCCTCCAATAGAATATCATAGAAAATTATGGGGATTAACTTTTCGCTCTCCTATAATGAACGCAGCAGGAATGTTCAAAAATTGTGAATGGTATGAACATTCTTATAGACAAGGAGCTGGAGCTTATCTAGGAGGAACATCCACGATTAATTGGAGAATAGGAAATAATGGTCAAGGAATATTACAACCATTTGTTCCATATCCTAAATCAAATTGTGCATCAAATTTTCTTGGCTTACCTAATGATGGGGATTTTATCAATAGTAATAGACTAGAAAAAATAATAAAATACGAGAATTTTCCAGTTGGATGGAGTTTAAGTGCATCTTCTGATCTTCATGCATTTGATTGGTTAAAATTATTTACTTCATCATTAAAAATGTATGAAAAAGCAGGAGTTGATTTTATTGAGATTAACGAAAGTTGTCCCAACATTTCGCAAAATAAAGAATATAATAGTTTAGAATACAGGTTAAAATTCATAAAAGAGAATTTTTTAGATCAAATAACTAGAAATCTTCCGGTTATTGTTAAATTTTCAAATGATACGCAAAAAGAACAAATTCCTTTTCTAATGGATTTATTATTTAAATTAGGTTATGATGGCGTTAATTTTGGCAATACATCTACAAATTATTTAGAAATAAGAAAAAAAATACATCATGCAGAAAGAAAACTATTTGATTATTTCACTAAAACATTTGGAGGAGGAGTTTCTGGAAAAGTTTTAAAAGCTAAATCATTAGAAATATGTTCAAGTGCAGTTGAATATCTTAATCATGGAAAACCTTCACAAGAATTTCATGTAATAAGAACCGGTGGAATAGAATCTTTAGATGATATTAAAGAATCTGAAAAAGCAGGCATTTCATTAAATCAATGTTTTACAGGATATTGGGAAAATTTCTCAAAATATGGACATAATGTTTATAGACAATTTTTTAGGAGTTAAACCCACCCTTTCTTTTTAAAAGCAAAAAACATAAGTAAGGCTACTCCAACCATTACCCCCCATAACGATGGATAAAACCACCAAATTTCTAATTCAGGCATATATCTAAAATTCATTCCATAAATCCCGACGATAAAAGTTAAAGGAATAAAAATTGTAGCAATTACAGTTAATATTTTCATAACTTCATTCATCTTATTACTTACATTTGATAAATATAAATCTAACATTCCTGAAAGCATATCTCTGAATGTTTCAACAGTATCTATTATCTGAATAGTGTGGTCATAAATATCTCTTAAAAAAAATAAAATTTCTTTACTAATTAACTTATTATTTTCTCTTTGAAGAGAGCTTAGAACTTCTCTAAGTGGCCATACAGATTTCCTTAATAATATTAATTCCCTTTTTAAACTATAAATCTCATTTTGTGTTTTTATGCTTGGATTAAAAATAGTATCTTGTTCAACTTGCTCAATATATTCACCGATATTCTCTAAAACAATGAAATAACTATCAATTATGTAGTCCATTAATGTATACATTAAATAATCACTTCCAAGTTTTCTAATTTTATTTCCGCTTTTTTTTAATCTGTTTCTTATAATATCAAAATCATCTTTATCATTTTCCTGAAAAGACAAAACAAAATTTTTTCCAATTATCAAGCTAATTTGTTCACTTGTTAGTGTTTTTTTAGTTTCATTAAAAGAAAAAATTTTGAAAATAACAAAAATTAAGTCATCATAATATTCTATCTTTGGCCTTTGATCAACATTTGCAATATCCTCTAACAACAACGGATGTAGTTTAAATATCTCTCCTATTTTTTCTATAATCTCTGTTTTATGGACGCCGTTAACGTTAATCCACAACATCTTTTTTTTATTAATATACTTTTTAATCTCGTTAACATCTTTAGTAGTTTTCTCAAAATATTCCAAGTAATCATATGTAGCAATATTTATAGTGACGTCTTCAATTCTTTTCTTCCCTAGATATTGCACAGTTCCCGGTGGCTTCCCGGTTTTTCCTGATTTTTTAGGAAAAAATCTAGAAAATTCTAGAAGATTCATCGGATCCTTAAAAAACCCCTTTTTTTTCATATAAATATAAAGGATTGTATTTTAAAAATGTTGAGTTCTTGATTTTTCTATGATTTTCTATGATAATAACTCACAAATGTGACTTAACTATTATAAACACAATGTGAATCCATAAAATTAAACCAAAATAAAACTATATGTTAATTATTGACAATAAAAAAGAAACATATTTAAATCTAAGAATCAATAAAATTACATGGCAATTGAAGTTTCTATTAATTATTTAGCTGTATTAGTTGCTGCAATTATATCTATGATTCTTGGTGCATTATGGTATTCTCCTCTTCTGTTTGGTAATGCTTGGATGAAATCTGCTGGATTAACTAAAGAATTCATGGAAAAACATAAAAAAGGTATGTCATGGAGATATTTATTCGCGTTTCTTGGTTCATTATTAATGGCTTATGTCCTAGCTCATTTTGTAGATTATACAGGCTCAACAACATTTCTTTTAGGAATGACAAATGGATTTTGGATTTGGCTTGGATTTTTTGTTCCTGTTCTTTTAGGAAGTATTTTATGGGAAGGTAAAAAACTTGTTTTTTATTTTATCAATATTACTTATCATTTTATCTCTCTACTTATTATGGGAGGAATTCTTGCAGTGTGGCAGTGAGATATTTATATCAAATAACTGAAATTATTTCAATACCTTTAAAATCTCTTTAATCTTTATTTTTTCATGCTCAAAAAATATGGGATTATTGGACTTATTATCATAGTATTAGTAGAAATTAATTTCTTTTTAAAAATAGAACCATTAGCAAGTTTATACTTTCCTTTAATCTGGTTTTCATACATTCTTGTTATTGATGCACTTGTCTATAAAATAAGGAAAAATTCTCTTATTAACAATCATTTTTTCAGTTTTATAGGATTATTTGTTTTATCAATTTTTTTCTGGTATACATTTGAATTCCTTAATATTTTTGTAAAAAACTGGGAATATATAGGAACTGAAGGATTAGGTTCATTTCAAGAATTATTTAAAGTTATATCATTTTCAACTGTTCTTCCTGCATTTTTTGAAACTTCATCTTTAATTAAATCAATTCATTTATTTGACAAAATAAAATTAAAACGCAAATATAATTTTTCTAAGTCTTTGCTTTACATAATGATAATTCTAGGAATTTTTTGTTTTTTCCTTCCCATATTTTTTCCCAGATTCACATTTCCATTAATTTGGTTGTCCTTCTTTCTTTTGCTTGATCCAATAAATTATATGAACAAACAGCCAAGTGTAATAGGCCATTTAAAAGATAAAAATATCTCAACTCCTCTCTCATTGTTACTTGCAGGAATAATTCTTGGATTTTTATGGGAATTCTGGAATTATTGGGCAGTTATTAAATGGAAGTATGACATTCCTTTCGTTGGATTTTTCAAGATTTTTGAAATGCCTGTTTTAGGTTATTTAGGTTATTTTCCATTTGCCCTTGAATTATATGCAATGTATTGGTTTTTCCGAAGTCTTTTTACTTATAGAAATGAAGCATTGATATAACCTACATTGTAAGTACTAATTCTATAGCAAATGCATTAAGTTTAATTCTCCGTTATAACAGAACATTTAAAAAATTTCAGAATCACCAAAATCCTAAATCGCATCTATCTTTGCAGCCTCGATAAAATCATTCTCAGACAATCCTTTAATAGCGTGTGTCCAAAGCTTTACTCTAACTTTTTTATAACTATGCAAGTTTATATCTGGATGATGGCCTTCTTTTTCTGCAATCTCACCAATCTTATTTACAAATTCAAGAGCTTCTTTAAAATCTTTAAATGAAAACTCTTTTTCAATAGCTTTTCCATTATCAATTAATTTCCAATTATTAATTTTCTTCAGATACTTTTCGGCTTCTTTTAAATTCATCGGCTTATCAAATCCTTCACAAGCCCTACACATTTTTTTAGTTAAATCATCAATGTCTTCTACATTATTAGATGTTAAACTTGCCTTGTCTTTCATAAAACTTTATATTCCTAAAACTTTAAAAATCCTTTCTTCTAATTATTATCATGTTTAACTTCAAATCATTCGCAAAACAATGTACAAGAGTTTGGCATCTTTTGAAAAAGCCAGATTCTTATGAATTTAAAACAGTTGCAAAAGTTTCTGCAATAGGACTTGTTGTAGTGGGCTTTATAGGATTTGCCATTTCAATGATTTTTGGATATTTTGGCTTGAAGTAATTATTCTTCTGTTATAATAATTCTTAAATATGTTGATATTAATTCTACTTTTAAATGAGACAAGAAACAGTAATCCAGATATTGGCTTTAGTAATACTTGCCATTCTTTCATTATTTTATGATCCCAGAGAAGCAGATTTTGAAGGAAAAGCAATTTTCTTCGGATTAATTATGCTTACTTTAGTTATATTCATTATGTTTGACATTTACAAGTCAATTGAAGACAACAAAATAAAAATAAAATTATTTAACGAAAAACTCAGATTATCAGAAAGGATTAAAAACTTAGAATATTTTAAAGAGAAATGGGAGAGAAATCACAAATTCAAATAGACTGGAGAATTATTCTATTTTTACTTTTTTTGTTGTTGGTATATTTATATATAAAATCACAAACGTCATAACATTCATAAACATCAAAAACCAAAGGTTTTTGTGGCTTGAAAATTGTTTATACAATTCTTAAATCTTCAAAATGTAAATTTTAATGAGTTAAAAAACGAAAGTTTTTTAAACCCATAATCTTAAATATTATTACCGGCTTCTATTATATTAATAGCTAGTTGGGCGTAAAAATGGAAGAATTAGAATTTGAAAATACAGGAACGGAGAATGAAGTTGAAAATATAGAACCTAAAAATAATCTCGAGGAAAAACCTGAAGAGAGTCAGATCTTCATTATAAAAGTCACAACTAACAAAGAAGATCGCGCCTTAGAATTAATCTCTGACAAAATTCATAAAAAGAATTTATTAGTGTATTCTCTTGCAAGACCTCATGGATTGAGGGGGTATATATTTCTAGAAGCTGCAGATAGAGAGAATGCAGAAGAAGCAGCCTATAACCTTCCTTATGTCAAAGGCATCATTGGAAAAACTGTTTCTTATGACGAAATTAAAAATATGATTGAGCCAGTATTAGAAGAGATTAATATAGAAAAAGGGGATATTGTAGAGATTATCGGAGAACCCTTTAAGAAAGAAAAGGCAAAGGTTATCAGAGTTGATAAACCGAAAGGAGAGGTTGTTGTTACTTTGTTAGCAGCAGTTGTTCCAATTCCAGTAACAGTAAAATTGGACAATGTAAAAGTTATACGAAGAGAAAAAGAACCAACAGAAGGAGAGGAGAGCGAACTTATTGATACAGAAACTCCCATGGGTGATTCTCCTGAGATAAGTAGAGGAGATAACTTTTCTGGAAGCCTTATACCAGAAGATTATTAAACCAAAGTTTTTTAAACAAATATTATTTCAACATAAAAAGTTAAATAAACAAAAGAGAAAACTGCAAAGCAGCAATTTGAGGAAAGATACATCGAAGACAATTGAAGGAGGATACATCTAAGGAAACTTGGTTCCTTGGATTTAGATTATGCAAATAAAATTATTAATTGAAGGTGGAGACATGAAACCAGGTCCGGCAGTAGCTCAGCAGCTTGGACCTATTGGTATAAACCTAGGAAAAGTCATTTCCAACATTAATGAAGCAACGAAAAACTTCAAGGGCATGAAAGTTCCAGTAGAGCTGGATGTTAACGAAAAAACAAAAGAATTTGCTATTAAAGTGTCTTCTCCTCCAATTTCTGAATTATTAAAAAAAGAACTTTCATTAGAGAAAGGTTCTGACAAGATTTCTGTAACAAAAGTAGGAAATGCATCTATTGAAGATGTAATAAAAATAGCAAAAATAAAATATGTGAGTATGCTTGAAAAAAACCTTAAAAAAGCAGTGAAATCAATATTAGGAAGCTGCGCTTCTATGGGACTTTTGGTAGAAAACAAAGATCCCAAAGAAATAACAGAAGAAGTAGAAAAAGGAAAATATGATGAAGAAATTAATGAAGGAAAAGAAATAACTGATGGTGAAAAGAGAAAAGCACTCCAATCATTCTTTCAAGAATATAAAGCTGTGCAAGAAGCTAAAGCCGCTGCCGCAGCTCCAAAACCAGAAGAAGAAACGAAAGAAACTGATAAGACTACAGCACCAGGTAAAACACCAGCTAAAGAGCAGAAAGCTGCTGCAAAATCCTCAACAACTACGGAAAAGCCCGTTGCTAAATCCCCTGCAAAACAAGAAAAGAAAAAATAAATTCAAAAAGGTTTATAAAATTTATCTATTTATTTGATTAATGGCGATTTCAATTGTGATATGTAGTAGTTTTAGGTTTTATCCTGATGTTTTAGAGCTTCAAAAACAATTAGAAGAAGCAGGTATTAGAACCGAGATACCAGTGCCGAATGAGTTTCTTCATCCTAAAAAACCCTGGTTATTAAGAAATAAATTAATTATTTCCCAACCAGAATTATTTGAAGCATTTTGGAGAAATATGGAACTCCATAGACATAGAATACTGGAAACAGATATCGTTTATGTTTATGGAGGTAGAGAAGGGTATGTTGGGAATGGTGTTTGTTCTGAAATGGGTTTTGCTTATGGAATTAAAAAGTATTGTTCCTACGAAAAACCAAGAACCATTTTGTCTTCATCAGAACTAGCAGATATAGCCATGAGAGGTTTTATAGAAGAAATTATCCCTCCAGAAAATTTAATTAAGAGATTGTAATAATTATATTTATAAATCAGTTTAATTACTAATTAAATGAGGGGATGTGGGGTAACCTGGTAGCCTTCGAGCTTTGGGAGCTTGCGATCTGAGTTCAAATCTCAGCATCCCCATCACAAGTTCGCTTCAATCAAAACCTTTAAAAATAAACTCACTATACATAAAAATGCCAAAAACTAAAAAAGTAAAATCAGCAGGAAGGTTTGGACCTAGATATGGAAGAAGAGTAAGAACTAAAATTGCAGAGATAGAGTCTTTGCAAAGAAAAGACCAAAAATGTATCTTCTGCAATGGAACTGCAAAGAGGATTTCAAAAGGAATTTGGCAATGCAAGAAATGCAACAAAAAGTTTACTAGCCATATTTATTTTTTAAAAAATCAATAAACTTAAAAAGCTTGTAATATATAATAAATAGAAAAAGTTTTCATACGAGAATGAAGATAAATAAAATTAAATTGAAAATCACTCTTAGGAAGGGTGACTTGCGAGAACTTGGACTTTGGCAAAATGAATAAAAAACAAAGTCAAAGTTTGAGTTTAGGGAAACCTTAGGTTTCCATACGAGAATGGTCACCTATAAATGTTTTAAGTGCAGCAAGAAGATATCTCATACAGCTTTAGAAAAGAGATTTCTCTGTCCCAATTGCAGATCAAAAATGTTTTACAAGCCAAGAAAAAACGTGGTTAAAATTAAAGCTATTTAATAATTCTTATAATGAATATAGACAAAGAAACACAGGAGAAGATTAAGGAATTACAGCTTTACGAGCAGAATTTGAATAATCTTATGATGCAGAAGCAGGCATTTCAGGTAGAATTAAACGAGACAGAAAATGCTCTTACTGAAATTAATAAGTCAAAAGATGAAATTTTCAAGCTTATAGGCAACATCATGGTTAAGTCAGATAAAGAAAAAATCGAGAAAGAGTTGAAAAAAAGGAGAGATATGATTGATTTAAGGTTAAGATCAATAGAAAAACAGGAAGAGACAGTCCAAAAACAGCTCGATGAGTTAAAAAAAGATGTTTTAAACAAAATTAAATAATTATTTCATTGACTTTTCATATTCATCTAATTCTTTTTTAAAGGCTTGATAAACCTCTTCAACCGAATAAGCAATTAAAGTAGGAGAATCCTGAAAAAACTTATTACCCTCTGTCATATTATACATAATATCCCTATAAACTCTCGCAAAAATCATTTCTCTTGGAAGGATACCTCCTTCTAAATGTTCTCTTATGGCTTGAATATATTCGTCTGTTCTTCTTACAAAACAAAAAATTCCTAACTTTCCTTCTAATAGAGTATAATCAACTTTCTGGGATAAAGTCAATCTTTCTAATAATTTATCATTCTTAGTTTCTTTTTCCATAGATTTCTCATGGTCATTATATTTATAAAGTCTATTATCTTTTATCCTAATAAAAACTTTTTATTACAGCTCTCAAAATTTAACACAGAAATATTTATAAACTTCATCTTTATTTTGTATACATGGTTTTCGATAAATTAAAGAAAGTTTTTTCATCATCAGATAATGGCCAAGAGTATATTGAAATAGACCTCGGAAGAGAAGTAAAAAAATCTAAAGTTCTTGTGAGACCATTTATTCTGAAAAGCTTTGAAGATGTTACGATTATTTTAAATTCTTTACGAGAGGGCTATACAATTGCAGTAATAGATATCAAGCCTTTAAGATCAAAAGATATATTAGAGTTAAAGAGGGCTATCTCAAAAATAAAGAAAACTGCTGACGCATTAGAGGGAAATATTGCTGGTTTTGGAGAAAACATTATAATTGTTACTCCTCAATTTGCAGATATATATAGGGCTGAAAAAAAACCTGTTTCAGACAATAAAATTTTAAAAGGATAATTATTCTCGAATTGAATTATCATCTATACAGGACTTTGATTTACCCCGTTTTCCGAAGGAAATTCGTCAAAGTCCTTCTTAGAGAATTTTGATTTCTTGGGTTTTTCAAAATTCTCTATATATCAAACATTAGAGTCTTGTTCTCTTCGGATATAACAAACAAAGATTAACAAAAAGACTTTTTTTTGGTTTCCTATAAATGAAAATTTTTATCTGATAAAAGTGATAAAATATTATATTTTCAAAAACAACAAAGTTTAAAAACCTGTTATAACTAAGAAATTATAACAAAATGAAACATAAAATAATAACTGCAAGTTTATTGACGGTTTTTTTAACTCTTGCTTTCATAACTGCAACGCATACTGTTGCTCCAACTTCTTTAAAATTTACAGAACCTACTACTTCGCTTAATCTTATATTAACCCCTCCAACTGGTAATCAAACTCATACCTATCAAATAACTTTCCCTCAAATTGCTCAAGATAATCAAGTATTCATAGATTTTACTTCTTCTGGAGATATTACAGATATTAATTCAGCCCAAACAATAACTATTAGTGCAAATGTGAATTATGATGAAATAAGTGTTGGGAAAACCTATTCTGGAAACATTGAAATTGTAGAGTTTGATTCAAATAATACTCTTACTAATGATAAAATAATTTTACCTATAAGTTTTATTGGCTCTTTCTGTAGTGATGGAGAAATAGGAACAGATTTAGAAATAAGAAACGTTGATATGAAAAACAGTGATGGAGATGATGATGAATGGTCGCCTTTAGATGAGATTGAAATTGAAGTAGAGGTTTCAAATAGGGGAGATGAAAAATTAAGCGATGTGTTCGTTGAACTTGGACTATTTGATGAAAATGGAAGGGACATAACAAGAGATTTGGATAGTTTAGATGACGAACAAATAGATTTAGGAAGTATAAAAGATGGAGATAAAGAAACAGCTCTTTTCAAATTCACAATACCTGCTGATTTTGAAGATGGAAATTATAAATTAGTTGTTAAAACATTTAGTGATGATAGTGCTCTTGGAGAGGATATGTTATGTGTTTCACGTTCATCAGATTTGAGCCATGATTTCTACCAGACTATAAGCGGAGAAAGAGAAACAGATGAAGACAGGCATGTAATATTCAGCAATATTAAAGTAGAGCCATCACCAGCACAATGTGGAGAAACTGTTCAGCTAACAGGAGAGGTTGCAAATATTGGGGATGAGGACTATGAAGACCAGGTTAAAGTAACTTTAGTTAATTCTGAACTTAAATTAAATTTAGAAAAAATTGTAAGGGGAGATTTAGATGAAGGAGATTCAGAATTAGTTGATTTTGACTTTGTTGTTCCTAAAAATGCGCAGGAAAAAAGCTATACATTAGAATTTAGAACTTATTATGATTATGATGAAGATAATGACGAGTATGATATAACCTCAGATAGAAGGTTTACCCAACAACTTACTGTTGAAGGAAATTGTTTAGAAGAAGAACTACCACCAACTACTGAAGTAAAAGATGTAGTAATAACTGCACAACTTGACCCAGAAACTCCTGAAGCTATTGCGGGAAAACAAGTAGTTATAAATGCAAATTTAAAGAATACAGGAACTAAACAAACAAATTATATTTTATCAGTAACAGGAAATACAGAATGGTCTAATCTTGTATCTATAGACCCTCAAATTTTAATCTTAGCGCCAGGGGAATCACGAGAGGCAAATGTTGTTTTGAATATTCTTCCAACAGCATCAGGAGAAAAAACATTTTCAATAAAAACCTCATTTGATGGAATGACAAAAGAACAAAAAGTTACCATTCTTATAGGCCAAACACAAGAGCCTCAAATAGGACCAATTATTGAGCATATAAGGAATAATTGGTTTATCTATCTTATAATAGTAGTTAATATAATTTTGATAATAGCAATAATTCTAGTGATTAGAAGCATGGTTGCTCCTAAAGAAACTTTGTAAATAAATATAGATAAAACTCTATAAATAACTTTATAAGATTACTTATTTTAAAATAAAATGAATGATCAATTAAACAGAGAAGGGGAATATTTAGTTGTTCAAAGGACAATTGGAAACTATAAAGAATTTTATGGCCGAAATTAATTTATCTCCTCCATCAGTAGATTTCTGGGAAGTTTATATTAAACTAAGTCACAGTTATTTTGATAAAGTTGAAAAAATGATAGCAACGAGGCTTCCTCACACAATCTTGGTGAAGAGAGAAAACTTTGAAGGAGCTGAAGAAGTTATTAATAGAATATTGATAGATAGAGTTAAGGAATTAAAGGATATTATTCCAGGTGCAGGTATTTTTTTGGATGATAGATTAAATATAACTCCTACTTACAGAGAATATCCAATAGTAGTAGTTGACGTTGTTGATGGTTCTGCAGAATTGAAGGGAGGTGGAACAGAAGTTGCTTCTACTTTAGCCATTGTTATGAATGATGGAACTATTCCTCTTAGTGTAATTTCTTATCCATTCGGCAGGGAAAGAATTGTTGATGTTAATAAAAATGTTTATAGAATACCTAATGATGTTTTGGACGAGATTGATACGAATAGAAACTTAATTGAAAAATATAAACTATCACCAAAAAAATCTCGGAGTTCTTTTAAAGAACTTAGGATATCCGAAAGGTATGAATTTTTCGATGATAACATAAGAACGAGATTAGATGAAATGAGAACTTTTTTAGATGTTTCGATTAAAAGACCTCTCGGCTCTCTTTCAAAAAATTTAATGAGTATTGTTACTGGTTCTTGTGATATTTATATGGTAAAGGGAAAAGATAAACATCATTTTTATGATACTGTTGCAGCTGGGAAGATTATTACTGATTTAGAAGGGATTTTTAGAGATTTGAATGGAAATGAAAGAACAGGCTTTGAATCAATGAACGGAATTATTGCAGCTTCAACATCTGAAAATTATTCAATGTTTTGTGATTTTTTAATGAGCAAAAAATAACAAAACAACCAATTTTATTGTACAAATATTTATTAACAACTATCTTAATTAATTCTCATGATAGAGGTAAGGCCTTACAGAGATGAAGATTATGAAGCAGTAAACATGAAACAATAAAATATAAAAATTGTGTTCTAATCAAAACTAAATTTCTCTAAATCTTACACTTGATTCATCTATTACTATAAAATTATCTTCTAATCTGTTCAAATAGTTATTTAATAAAAATTCTAAATACTTCTCTCTATTTTTATAATTATCTTTTTTTAACCTTAGGAGTATAACTCCTGAACTTGGCATTTTTAGTCTAAATATCAACTCTCCAAAATCTTTATCATTGGTTATTAAAACTCTTTTTTCATTTTCTGCACTCTTTAAAATATCTAGGTCATCTGCCTTGTGCATTTCATCACCAACAAATTTAACATCAAAATCTTTAGACTTTAAAAAAATTGAAATTCTTTTTCCAGAACTCTCATCTACTAGAAACCTTACCATTGAAAATCAGCTGACAGGTAAAATACTCTCACCTCTAACTACTTTTGCAACATATTCTAATACTGTTATAATATCCTCCTTTTTTAAATTCGGATAATCTTCTAATATTTCATTAGTTGTTGTTCCTTGAGCCATTAATTCAATTATTAAATCAATGGGTATTCTTGTTCCATCTATAACTGGTTTTCCAACCATCACATTATAATCTACAACAATATTCTTGTATAATATTTTTTTCATAAATAATATGAATTATGGTAATATTTAAAGATATTCATAACAAATAATTAAAGATTGAGAATGTGAAAGATAGATATTTAAAACATCCTCCTTTAGTATATACATGAAAAAAAGAGGGAAAAAAGTAAATAAAAAAGAAAAGATACATAAAATTAATAAAAAGAAAAAATCAGATAAAAATATTTATTCAATTTTTTTAAGATACTTATTCATCTTATTACTTGTTTTGTCTTTAAAAATAGTCTATATAATTTTTTATCCAATAACCATGTATCCCTCTTCCTGGCTCTTAGATATTTTTTATGATGTTGAAATAGCAGAAAAAAATATAATCATAAATAATTTAACATTAGTGGAAATTATTCCTGCGTGTATTGCTGGCTCTGCCTATCTATTATTGCTTATCTTAATTTTCTCAATCCCTATGGATCTTAAAAAAAGAATTTTCGCTACCTTATTAGCTGTATTTTCTTTACTTGTAATAAACATACTAAGAATCTCTCTTTTTTCTATATGGTTTCATGAAGGATTTTTGTTTTTTGATTTTACTCATAAATTATTTTGGTATGGTTTGAGCATTGTGATTGTTGCAGGCATATGGTTTTTTTTAGTTAAGCTTTTCAAAATTAAAGAAATACCTGTTTATACTGATGTAGCTTCTTTATTAAAATAACGTTTTCTTTTTTTCATTACATAAATTAATACTATTAATAAAGACAAGAAAATAAGTACTAGCGTTATAACATCAAGATTTTTATTAATAACCTCCATGTTGTCTCCATACAAATATCCTAGTGCTATTAATATAAAGCTCCATATACCTGCTCCTAAACAAGTATACAATGAAAACTTAAATAAATTCATTCGTGAAAATCCTGCAGGAAGAGAAATTAACTGTCTTATAACAGGAATTAATCTTCCTACAAAAGTAGCAATAGGTCCATGCTTCTCAAAAAAATGGTCATTTTTTATTAGCTTAATTTCATCAATTAAAAATATTTTTCCATATTTTTTTATTAATGAGTTAACGGTTTTTCTTCCTAAATGTAAAGCGAGATAATAATTAAATAATGCTCCAGTTAAACTCCCTAAAATTCCCATAAATAAAACAAGAAAAAAATTCATCTTGCCTTGTTGAACTAAAACTCCTGCTGGAATTAAAACAACTTCACTTGGAAAAGGGATAAATGAGCTTTCTATAGCCATTAAAATAAAAATTCCTAAATAATCTAGAGTTCCTACAAAAGAAATAAACAAATTAATTATCCCTTGTGTAAATTCAGTTATAACAGTCATATTAAAAAATAAGAAAAGAGGTTTATATTTAATCTTTGTGTTTTGTAAAGCCAAATATCTACTTTAGGCCAATCTTTACTATTCCACACACTTTATTAAATCTTATATAACTTACCAATCTAACCAGAAAAATTGGGCTGTCTGAAGGCGACCAATTTCTAAACTTGAAATCCCCGTATTCTCATTTTTCAAAATTTTCTTTATTTTTAAATCTAAAAGCATATTCCTCTAATATTGATAGCTGGAATTTTTCACTAACCTCTAAAATCCTACAATCGTTAAAAGTTAATTTATAACAATTAGGCATTATTTCTGTTATAGAGCTTTCATTTCCATCAGTGACAACAATAACTGTATCAAAAAAACTTGAATCACACCACCTATAAGTTGCATTATTCTTTGTTGCAAATGGTTTATCAGTATACGCTGAACTTACTTGTAATCCAGAATCTCCTAAAAATTTAGATAAGCCTGCCATGCTTATAACGCTATCTTCACATATTTCCATATAAGGATTTAAGGAAATGTATACTGGAGAAAATTTATTTCCCTCTACCGCAAATTTAATAGTGTTATTTGAAACATTAACTTTAATATCCTCTAATTTTCTTGGATCATTCCTAAAATTAACAGCATAATTTCCTATAACCTTGCCTGTGGGAGTTACAACCGGAAATCTGCTTGAATAAAAAACCAAATCTCCTAATTTTGTTTTTTGAAACTCTAATCCTTTGTATTCAAAGTTATTTAAAAAAGTATTGTTAATATAAGGAACACCAACAATGATAATTATTATTGCTACCATAAGAAAGAGCGCAAACCTCATTTGGCTATTTTGTTTTTTCTTAATAGCTTCATTAACCTCTTCTTTATCTTCATTCTTTTGATTATCCTCTATTTTTTCCTTTATCTCTTTCATATTGCAAAATCTCCTGAAACTCCATATTTATGATTTTGTGATATTCGAAACCTAGAAAGGTTTCGTTATCCTTTGAATAAAAAACAAGAGTTTTTAAATTTTCTTGAAGTCAAGAAAATATATAAGATTAACTTTTTTATTCAGTTTATCCCTAAAATGTTAAACAAAAACGCATCTTCATATTTTTCCACATTGCTTACTTGAGTTTCAATAAATATGCAGTTGTCTTTTTGGTATATTTTTTCATCGCTGTTATTTATAACTTCTTTATAGACGATAATGTTATCATCTTTACAATTTTTTACAGGCAAATCTTTATCGCAAGATCCATTTTCTATGCAGGCTTCCTGAACTCTTAATGCAATTCTTCCTGCCAAATTTCTCTCTATCTCTGAAAATGAGTTTTTTTTACTGACAAAATAAAGAGGTTTACTCATATAATTATTTAAACTAACATAACCAGAAAAAGCAATGTCTTTTGTTTCTTCTGGATTATACAGAGTTAAAAATTCATAACCAGAAGCAGAAAATTTCCAATAACCGTTATCTTGTGTAAACTCTATGCCATTGTATTCTATTTTTCCCTGGGAATTTCCAGCGATATTATTACTAAATGCAAATCCCAAAGTACTTAATATCATTAATCCAATTAAAATTAATCCAAGAATAAGCTGATTTCTTCTTGTTATTCTATCTTTTTCTTCCTTGCTTAGTATTTTTTTCATACTGCAACTAATTTATTCCTCTTTAAATAAATTATCACAATAAAGAATTCAAGATTTTAAATAATTTTTCTATAATTTTATCTAACTCTTTTTTATTGTTAGTAATAAATTCTTTTTCTACTTTCTGGCCATAGTAAACAATGTTGTTCCTTAATTTTCTTAGCTCATCTATAAGAATTATCTCTGATTTATCAAAATCTTTATAATTTTTCTCTAAATAAGAAACTAAAGTTTTATGGCTCAATGTCTTATACCCGTTCAAATACATCAATGCAGTTATTAATTCTTTTATGATTTCGTAATATTCTTCAACAATTTTGTATGGTTTATCCTCATCTTTTAAATCACTATATCTTTCTTTTGCCATTTCAACAAGCGAGCTAGCTCTATTTTCGTTCTTACTTACCCGGAAAATTTCTTCATCCATCTTTTAGATAACCATATAAAACATAACCATTAATAATCTCTTGCCTAAGATTTTTATTCAGATTTTTTAAATTTTCATCAATTATAATATGTATTTTCCTATGAAGAATTTTTTCAAAAGATTCTATTTCAAATCTTTTTTTTACTTTTGAAATTATTAACAAATCAATATCGCTTTCTTCAATATCTTCTCCTCTTACATAAGAGCCGTATAATATAATAGCGGTAGGATACAGTAATGTAATGAGATAATCTACTAATTTTGATTCTTTAATTTTTATTAAATTGAATATTCTTTTATAAAAAAGAAATTCATTATAATCCCTATTTGCGATATAACCATTAAATATATTTCCTTTAGTCTTTATTATCATATCATTTTTTTGTAAATTTTCTATATATTTTTTTACAGAAGTTGGAGCTAAATTTATTTTTTTTGATATTTCTTTTATATAGTGAACTTTTCTTGGCTCATCTATAAATATTTCAAAAACTTTCCAAACACTTGATTTGAAGATACTTTTTTGTTCCATTATAAACGTTAATGTATCTATAGATATATAAATGTTTCCTAAATGGAAAACCATGTGTTCAAAATGTATCTATAAGATAATAAAAAATAAAAAAAAGAAAGAAAAATAAATAAAAAATTAACTACTTACGATAGGATAGACTTGGCTTGTACCAGAATCAGTCATAACCCCTTCCATAGCTTTCTTTACTGCGTTTACAGTATCAGGAGCTTCATATCCAGCAACTAACAAAGCGATTTTATTATCGTTGTAAGGCGATTTTATACTCTTGATAATGTATTGTCCAGATCCTGCTTGTGTTTGAGCAGTGAAATCTTCTCCACATAATGGAACTTCACTTCCCAAAATCTTTGCAGCAACTGTATTAATACAGCTTCCACCAACAACAAATAAGTTCTTATCAGAAACAGATGTTACTTCTGAATCTTTTACAATTATTACCTGTCCACCACCAGTAGTTCCTGATTGTCCAGGGGTAATTGCAGCTGATTGTTCAGCCATATAAACCTGTGCATATAACTGCTCATCAGGGTAGCTTATTGTTGCTTTTGCTTGATCAGAGTCTCCTGCATCAAGTGTTAAGATTGTACCCCATAAATCAGCAACATCAGTAATTTTACTATCACTGGCTCTAGATGATCTCCATCCAGCAGATACATTACTCCAAGTATCTCCTGATCCAGAAGTATCTATTCCAAGTCCATCGTCACTTGTTCTACCATTTTCTAACAAGATAATCATTGCCTCGTAATTGCTGTTATCATCTTTTTCTTCCCAAACAACTAAAGCTGTTTGATTAATATTTCCACCAGCGTCTGGTTCAACAAGGTAAACAACGATTGTGTCATTAATGTAACCTTCTTCTGCAGTAAAATTATGGTTTGTAATATTATAGATAAGTCCTTCAACTCTCCATGTTACTCCACTATCTGCAGCGCTTGCGTTTGTTACAAGTTGACTTGCAGTTCCATCAACTGTAATAGTGACTGCACTAGAGTTTGTATGATCTCCATCACCCTGAATAGCTACAGTAGCAGTTTCATATCCATCTCCATCAGGAACTCTTATAGTGGTTAAATTATAACCTCCAGTAGATCCTGCTCTATATCCATGACGACCAACGTGAAGCTCAACTGGTTCATAGAACGCAATTTTTGCTCCTTTTGAAGTCTGTATTGTTGGGAATAATATTACATCTGTATTTGCAGTTGGACTATCAGGATAATCTAAATGAACCTGGTAGTCTTCTGTTGCAGTGTTAGCGTTACCAGATAAGTAAACATTATATGTTTTACCTCCAATAATAACACTACCAACTCCATCAGATGTCCATGTAGTTTTGTAAACTTCACTTGAAAACACATCAGTGAATTCAACTTTATCTCCTGCAGTATTTGATGTACCTGTATCAGATGAATTCTTTACTCCTGATAATTTTAATAAGTAACCTTCATCTTCATTACCAACAATAACATAGCTTTGAGAAGTGATATTCTGCATTTCTGCAACTGTTATATTTCTGTTGTCATCATCTGACATTAATGCTACACTACCTCGAGAACTTGCAACATTTTGCCCAGAAATGTCTTTTGCAAACTGGAATGTTTTTTCATAACCTCTATGGTCCTTAAAATTAATGTTTAATTTGTCATCACCATTAGGAGTTATCTCGATATTTTCTCTAGCAGCAGTATTGTTTTGGATATTTAATCCTGAAAAGTCAAGCTTAAATGTTCCAAAAACTGGATCCACGAAAGATTCTCCAGCCTTAATAGCATCTTTATCAGATTCAGGAGCATAAATGCTAACGCTTATAGAAGAAACAGTTTGCATATTAGCTCCGCCTCCGAACAAAACTAATGTTCCATCAATGCTATTATCTTCCTCACCATATTTAACAGCAGTAGCATTTTCAAAAGTTACTTTTTCAGAGCCTGCAATAATACTTGCAGATAACTTTAGATTAGTTTCATCTGCAGTTACTACAGCAACAGTTATTCCTTGAACTTTTTTTGAAGCAGCTTCGTTAATTTCTTTGCTATCACTGTTTCCATCGCTATCAGTAATTTTTATTGTTGCAGAAGTGTCTGATGCTGAAACTAACTCAACAGTATAAACCTTTCCAGATACTGTAACATCTGCTGAAGGATTGTCACTATCTAAGTTAACTTTAGTCGCACTTTTTAATAATACGAGAGTATCATCATCAGTAGCAGAACCAATAGTATAGTCCATACCAAAAAGCTTTATAGCACTTCCTTCAGAGTCTGGATGAGTGAAGTTTACTGCTTTGCCAAACTTAATAGTCGCATTATAAATATAGTTAGCTTGAGTTGTACTTGTTGTTACAGCAAAATTAGGGTCATCAGAGCTTGTAGGTTGCCTTTTAAATGTAATTCTTGGGTTTGATCCAATATCAATTGTTTGAGTTATAGAAGCATCTACATTACCTGAAAATGAACCTGCCTTTAATATAGTAGGCATTTCATTTTTAGTTAAAACTCCTTTAATTGTGTTTAAACTATCATTAATGTATAGTTTTGTTCCTCCTGTAAAAAGAGGAGTAGCTTCTCCGCTTACTGAACTACTTGTTGTAGCAGTACCGCTTGTAGCCAAAGCACCTAATTTTTGCTGAACATCTATAGCAGCAGTTACATCGCTTATAGCAGCATTTGCACCATAAACAACTGCTGCATCAGCTAAACCACTTGTGACAAATGGTTGCGGATAACTTGCAGCAGCAGCAAATCCTATTGTACTTGATAGCATTACTGCACTTGCGAGTACAGATGCTATCTTTTTAAATTTAAACATATTATTATAACCTCCTTTCAAAATATTTGATAATAAAAAAAGTCCCTCTTTTTCTGCAATACCTTTCAGACAATACTGTGTTTTCTGCCATCTTTTTTCTTGCCAAACTATTGACAATACTTAATAATATTTTTTTCTCTTTATAAATGTTGCCATGTAACTCTACAATAAATACAATTATTTTCAGGTTATCAAAAATAATTAAAAAAGTTATATGGTATTTTTTTAAACATATATGTTTTATTATAACACATATCTATAATATATATTCTTTAGATATATGGTAAGATTTATATACTATTGCTATCTATAAAATATAATAAAAAAGTAAATATATCACTAGCAATATTAGGAAAGGTGACTTGCGAGAAATTTGAATGTCAATATATAAAAAATAATCACATTCAAATTTTGAGTTTAGGAAAACCTTAGGTTTTCATATGATATGGCTAAAAAAATAAAAACAAAATCAATATCTATATCAGAAAAAGAAGGGACTTTTTCAGTGTTATTTAAAAGAATAAAAGGAAGCTCTAAAAACACAGAATTAATAAACTTAAGGCAGGTATTAAGCAATGAAAAAGCTCGTTTATTGCACGTTTGTAAAACCAAATCTCCTGATTCTATCTATAAATTAGCAAAGCTATTAGGAAGGGATTTTAAAGCAGTAAGGCATGATATTAAATTATTGGAGAAATACGGCTTTATTGAGTTAATTAGCTCTCATAAATCAGGCAGAGAAAGACTAAGGCCTATTGTTGATTTAGATCAGTTAATTATAACTATAAATATATAAAATAGTTAAAATTAACTCATAATAATGCTTTTTAAGAATTTTATTATCTTCCATATAGCCCAGCCTAATTTCTTGCCTTAGAAGCAAAGAAGACTTAAACACTAAGTTTCTTTTAAGTGGTTGAAAGAGGAATCATATCTCAAAAATCAGCTAATTATTTGTTTTTACTCCTAATAAAACCTTTTCTTTGGCGCCCTTGTCATAATCAAAACTATTATAATGATTATAATTATTATTACAGCTAGTAGTGTCCATAACCATCCATAACTTTTTTTAACGCTAATCTCTTCTTCCTCTTGTTCCACAACAGGTTCTTCCTCTTCAATACTTTCTTCTACTGGAGGAGTCACTTCTTGAGGAAGAGCTTCTCTTATATATTCAACTTTTAAATCAGCTTTATTATTATTTATAATACTATTAAGTTTTACTTTAATATCATAAATATCATCATTATTAAGATCTACTTTCTTTTCTTCTCCAACAAACAATTCAACAATTATAGGATTACTTGTTATTTCAATTACTACTGAATTATTTTTAATATCTTTAATTCCTACATAGTGTGTAGATGTTCCTCCTCCTCCTCCTCCACTAACACTACTACTTTCAACTACTTCTATTTTTATTCTTTCTTTTTCAGCTAATTGTTTGTTAACAGATATTCCTTCTTTATTAAGTTTTTCACTTACAGTAATTGTTCTTTTATAATCTGATGTAGAGGATGTTCCTCCACCTCCTCCGCCACCACCAACAGACGATCCGCCTTGAGTTATTCTATAACCTGCTGTTCTTGTTGTGCTTATTCCAGCATGATTCGTAACAGTACAGGTATAAATAAAAGATCCAGTAGTGCTTGGTCTTGCAAGATTATCAGGAGAGTCAGAAGATTCTGATGTTGACTGTATTCCTGATACATTATCTTCTCTTGTGCATGAACAAGGGAAAGCATCTGAAGTAGTTGCGTCAGAGCACCAAACAGTTATATTATATCTTCCATCAACAAAGTGGCTTGTGTTTACAGTTACATTGAATATATTTCCTACTTTTGATGCTGTATAAGTTGCATTTTGCACTACAGCCGTAGCATTTGTTATATTTACATAAACTGTATTAATTCCTGCAGTAGCATCTAAAGCTGAAACATTAATAAAAATAACTCCTGAAAAATTTGCAAATGAAATAAAGCTAGAATTTGTAAAATTAACTTCATTAGGCCTTGTATTATCAAAAGTAATATTTCCTAAATAAAATGTATTATTTAAATTTCCTGCACTATCATTAGCCAATACACTGATATTATATCTTCCATCAGGGAAATTACTTGTGTTTATTGTTGCATTAAAATAATCTCCAGAACGTGCGGCGGTATATGATGCGTTTTGTCCTCCAGATGAATTAGTCAAATTAACAATTACATTCCCCATTCCAGCAGTAGCATCTAATGCACTAACATTAAATACAAATGTTCCTGAGTAATTTCCAGTTGAAATTATACTTGTATTTGCATTACTAACATTATTTGGCTTTGTATTATCAAAAGTAATATTTCCTAAATAAAATGTATTATTTAAATTTCCTGCACTATCATTAGCCAATACACTGATATTATATCTTCCATCTGGAAATTGAGTTGTAACAATAGTCACATTAAAGTAATCTCCTGATCTAGCTGCTGTATAACTTGCATTCTGGCTACTTGTAGAATTTGTAATATTAACAATTACTGTATTTACGCCAGCTATAGTATCCAAAGCACTAACATTAAATACAAATGTTCCTGAATAATTTCCTGTAGCAACATGACTCGCATTAGCATTACTTACATTATTAGGTACTGTATTATCAAACGTTAAATTAAGTATAAGCAAGGTTGTATTCAAATTATTTAAGCTGTCATTTGCAATAATACTAATATTATATCTTCCTTCTAAAAATAAACTTGTATTAATAGTTGCCGTGAAATAATCTCCTGATCTTGTTGTCGTAGCACTTCCATTTTGAGCTTGTGTTCCATTAACATAAGTCACATTAAAAATAACTGTCTGCATTCCAACAGTTGCATCTAATGCACTAACATTAAACACAAAACTTCCAGAATAATTCCCTCCTGATAGAATGCTTGTATTTGCATTACTTAAATTATTAGGAACAATATTATCAAAAGTAAGATTACCAATATAGAGAGTATTATTCAAATTATTTGCACTATCATTAACAATAACTGAAATATTAAATCTTCCTTCAGGAAATTGTGAAGTATTAATAGTTATATTAAAATAATCTCCAGATCTTTGGGCAGTATAACTTGCATTCTGCGTTCCATTAACATAAGTTACATTAAAAATAACTGTAGCTACTAATGCAGTTGCATCAACAGCACTTACATTAAAAATAAATATTCCAGTATAATTACTATTATCAATTTGACTAGCATTTGCATTACTAACATTATTCGGCTTTGTATTATCAAAAGTAATATTATACCATGAAATTGTAGCATTCAAATTCCCTGCACTATCATTAGCATAAATTGTTAAATTATAAACTCCATCAGCAAATAGACTTGTGTTAACAGTCGAATTAAAATAATCCCCTGAACGAGCAGCAGTATAATACATATGAGTAATATTCTGTTCTGCTGAAGCATTTGTAATATTAAATACTACTGTATTAACTCCAGCAATAGCATCTAATACAGAAGCATTAAATATAATAATTCCAGAGTAATTTCCTCTAGAAACATGGCTTGAGTTACTTATATTTACCTCATAAGGAATAACATTATCAATTCTTATATTGCTGATATTTGTGATATTAAAATTATTATTTGAATCATTTGTTATTATAGTAATGTTATAAACTCCTTGAGTTATGATAGAAGTATCAACAGTAACATTCCAATAATATCCTCTATAAGAAAATGCACTTTGATTTAAAGCAATATAAGAAGTATTATATTCAGTTCCATTAAAAAATGAAATATTAACTCCTGTGATTTCTCTACCTCCTGCAGAGAAATTTCCGTTATCTGCAACAGAAACATTAATTGTTAAAGAACCAGAAACATTGGAGTTAATGTTACATTAATTTCATCAGGAAGAGTTGTATCATTAATTAAAACAGTAATATTAGTTTCGTTTATAACAACTGTATTATTGTATCTAACTCTTACAGTGATATTATATTTACCTGGTGTTGCAACAGTTGCGTTAAACCAGAAAAAAGTGCTATTTAACGACTTGTTGAATGGAAAAATATAACTAGTACTATTAGTTGCATTCCATGATAAAGTATCACTTGTATTAGAAAAATAAATTGCAAATTGCTCATCACTTCCTTCAGTTACATTTGCTGTTTGATTTGAGCCAGAAACAAAAATAAAATTTCCCCATAATGAAATGTTAATTTCTGTTACATTATTAGTCCCAGAAGTATGATTAATAGAGATATTATAAATTTGTCCTTTATCCTCGTTAACAACTCCAAAAATAGAAGAATAATTAACCACTGCTGTTTCACTTGAGCTTAATACGCTTGTGGTCCAGGCAATCGCAGGATAAGATAATAAAATAATTATCAAGGCTAAGAAAACAATAATGTAACCAATATTCTCTTTATTATCCATTTTATCACCCTTTTTAGATAACTTATTAAATTTTTATTATTTATAAATATTTCTCTTTGAGAATTTCTTTAAAATAAATATTATAACAATCAAAATAATCACTATACCAACGATAATTAACAAGATTTTATAAAATCCTTTTTTAGCTTCTAAAGTCTCTGACTTTTCTTTTTCACTAATTTCCTTGTCACTTCCATCAACAGCTCTTCCAGTTATTCCTCCCTCTAATTTCTTATCTTCTTCTCCTTTATCTGCAATTATTCCTTCAGTTAATCTTGTTATAACCACCTTTGCTTTTTTTGTTATTATGTTAATTGATCTTAATTCAACTGAAACTTCTGCATAATTATCTCCGTTTAAATCAGCGTTAATTATCTGTCCTATAGATAGGACAAAAGTCTGTTGCTCACTTTCTATTACGATTGTTGCAGAAGTTTCTTTAATATCAGTAACACTTACATAATGCCTTTCTCCTGAATAATTAAATGCAAGATTTTCATTTGCTGATAGCTCTATAGTATAACTAGCAGGAAGCTCTCCTATGGATTTTACAGTTGTTCCAATTCCTCCACCTCCCCCACCTCCACTAGAACTCGAAGAAGTATTACTACTACTTGAACAGTCATTACAGCTAACTGTCCCACTATCACTATCATCTTTTGAGGCAACACCTGCATCTCCTGTTGCCGAAGCAGTAACCTTATAAGAGCAACTCCCTGTTGTTCCCATTGTAACACTCCATGATTTTGATTGAATATTTCCATCACTCATGTCAGAGATTGTTTTAGGATTTTGCTGACTTCCGATACTACATCCTCCAGAATTCACAGTAAAAGTTAATTCAACGTCAATGTTTCCTCCAGCAGTAACTTCTGCAGTTGCATCAAAATCATCGCTGGCATCTGCACTTGTTACAGAACTATTAACACTTACAACAACATCTATAACGTTTTCTTTAACATTATTGTCTGCAACATAAGTATCGGTTACATCATCTAACATTATTTTAGAAAATCCATTATTTCCAGATAGTACAGATCTTAAATTCGTAAAAGTGACTTCTGTTGTCTGTCCAGGATCCACACTTGATCCAGAAGCTTGTGCATAACTAGATTCTTCTAGCCAATTACCTGCATCAGGATACAATGTAGCAGTGCTTACAGAACCAGCTGCATCCCCGTTATTTTTTATTTGTGCAGTGCATGAGAAAACATCATTTATAGCAATTTCACTGGGTGTACAAGAAAAAGTATTTACAGAAAAATCAGCAGCAGATTTTGCAAAAGGAATTAATAAAATTATAAATAATATCAACAAATTAATTCTAACTATTTTCATAGAAGAGCTTTCTCTACTTATTTCCTTCTTTTTTTTGTTTATCATTTTTCATTAAGCTGCTGATAAATTTATATATCTGCTTGAGGTTGCATTTTTATTTCCAGCAGCGTCATATATAGTTACATTATAAGTATAATTAGTCATTGATAAATTCGTCCAATTAATTGTAAATATCCTATCAGTATAAGCTGTAGTATTTACTATAGTATGATTTCCATAATATAATCTAAATGTAATATTCAAAAAGTTAATTTCAGTTACACTTACATTAACATAAGTATTATTCTGGGTTAAATTTGCATAATTTACTGCTGTTCCTTCGCTGTAATTTATAGAAGGATTTGTAGTATCAATAGTAACTGCTCTTGTTGCAGTTGTATTTATATTCCCATAACTATCATTAGCTGTAACATTGAAATGATAGTCTTCATCAATTAAATTAGTCCAGTTTACATTACTCCAATTATTAGTAAATTGACTTCTATTAACTAATGTTCCGTTAGTATACCATAAACCAAATACAATAGCTTGTACATGGTCATCTGTTGCATTTACTTCTACAGAAATAAAACTAGTCGATTTATTTCCAGCATTCGTAGTTAAAACTGTTAAATTTAGCGAAGGATTTATTGTATCAGAAAAATTCGTTGTTGTTGTAATCGTTGAAGTTGAATTTTTATTATTAGCTCTATCTCTAACTGTAACATTAAATTTATATGTAACATTATCACTCAATCCAGTCCAGTTTACAAATTGATAATTCAAAGCTCCTCCTGACGCTATGGCCATCGGGTTATTAGTCGTATTTACAATTGTTCCATTAGAATAAAATAATCTAAATGTCACATTATTCAGATTAGTATCATTAACAGTTACATTTACATAAATACTATTACCAGAAAGATTTGTACTATCATTAACAGTACCAATACCATAGTCTATGTTAGGATTAATAGTATCAATAGTTATTGCCCTAGTTTCACTTGCACCTTTATTTCCAACAGTATCATTAACAGTTACATTAAAATGATAATCTTCATCACTTAAATCAGTCCAATTAAAATTAGTTTTATTATCATTAAATTGAGTTCTATTAACTAATGACCCATTAGTATACCATAAACTGAATACAACCGCTTGTTGATTTACTTCTGTTACATTTACAGTTACATTAATTGAAGTTGAAGATTGATTTCCAGCACTAGAAGTAGCTGATGTAAAATTTAGCGAAGGATTTGTTGTATCTGACAAATTAATAGTAGTTGTTATAGTTGAAGTTGAATTTTTATTATTAGCTTTATCCATTGCAGTGACATTAAATTTATATGTAACATTATCAGCCAATCCAGTCCAATTTATAGATTTATAATTTAGTCCTTCAGAAACAGTTGTTCCCATAGATCCAGATGTTATTGTCCTTGTTATAGTAGTTGTATTAACAGCTGTTCCATTAGCATAAAATAATCTAAATGTCACATTATTTATAGTTGTATCATTAACAGTTACATTTACATAAATACTATTACCAGAAAGATTTGTACTATCATTAACAGTACCAATACCATAGACTATGTTAGGATTAATAGTATCTATAGTAAAGTTAGTTCTATAAGTATAATTTGTATTTCCAAAAGTATCATTACAATATGGATATAATAAATAAGTTCCGTCGGTAATAGAAGAATTTGTGGCATTAAATCTTAAGTTGACAGTTGTATCTGTATTCGTCATGGTGTAATTTGCAGTTCCGTTATTTAATGAATATTCACAATAACCTGCTTTATCCAAAGTAAAATTAAAAGTTACAGATGTTGTGTTAAAATGTTGATCATGAGTAGGAGAATTTAAAGTTATTGTTGGAGCTGTTATATTATTACTAGAATTTATATCTATTTTTAATGCAACATACGCACTAACAGAGTTATAATCACTGTCATAACAGTAAAATTGAAGACCATAATTCTGTGTTCTCAAAAATCCTTTTGTTACTTTATTTGAAGTATTAAATGAATATGAATGACTTGTGCTATCAGTACTTAATCCAGTTGAGCCAGATTGCCACCAATGGTCATAACTAGAACCACTCGAAGCTGATTGATAGTCTTTACCTATATATTCAAAATAGTAAAGAGTATTATTACTAAATCCATATTTTGTTACATTACATGATTCTGTTAAACCAACAGTAGAAGCATTTGAAGCATTAGCTGCACCACAATAATAGTTGTAAAAAGTATTATAGTCCCAAAAATATAAGTAACAACTTGTAGTTTCAGTAGTTGTCCAGCTTACTGAAAAACTATTATTTGTAATTGTTTGATTCACTGTTGGAGAGGTAACTGTTATATTTGGAAGAACTGAATCTATTATTCTGAAATTTCCTCCTGTAACTGTTGCTGAACCATTAATTCCTGTTATACCTACTTTAATTGTATATTCTCCTTTAGACCAATTAGAAGTTGGCTTATTTATTAAAATAATAGCTGAACCATCGCTTGTTCCTGTATCATTTGTTGCGTTTGTATCAGTTAAAGACCATTCATTAGCAGTAGTATAACTTTTGCACCATTCACTCCAACAATTTCCTCCTGTATTAGCGTATGAAACAGAAGTTATTGATACATTTGCAGCATTATTGCTTGTATCTCTTACGGTTATTCTTATAGTTACACTATCATTTTCATAAAAGTTGTATTTCCAGTTACCATTCCTATTAGTATTACTAAAACTTCCTGTATAAGCTTGTTTAGCATTAAAATAAATGCCGCTCCAATCAGTAATTTTGCTTGAAGAATCATCAACTTTATTCCATTCTGTTGTTAAATAATTATATCCTTCTCTCCATCCTCGTGAATTAGGATAAATAGTTACATTTTTTACTCCTGTTATATTGCATTGTCCTGACACATTTGAAAAACAACTACCTACACTAAATACATAAGTTTCTTTTCCAGTAAATGAATTATCATATCTCCATTGATAAACAGAACTTAAATTTCCGTTTGCACTTGCTCCTGATATAAATTGAGATACATTCGCATTTACATAAATAGGTTCAGATATTATTTTAGTTGAAACACCTTGGACACTACCCCATCGTATTCTAAAAGGCATTGCTCTAAAACCATCTCCTCCACTAGCTGTGTTATTATTTGAATTATCAATTACTATAAAATTTATGTAATGATATCCTCCCCAATTTCCGCTTCCCCAAGTTCCATTGTTAGGACATAAAGTAACATTTGTTGTTGCATTAAAGGTTTCTGCAATTGTATAATTAGTTAAATTAATACTTCTTCTTGATCCACTACTCCATACATTTTCATAAATAGTTTTAATTGAATAATTTCCTCCTATATAACTATTAATCCCCCAGTCAGGTTCATATATTTGTAAAGTAACATTCGTACATTGCGATTCATCTATCTCATAACCTGTATTTCTATTTATATTTACTCTAAAAGGTTTAACTCCAAAATAAATATATCCACTAGAAGTTTCATTTGTTAAGTTATTTCTGTATACAATTTCTCCCCAGTACCATCCAGTAGGCCAACTTCCATTAACGTAGCTAATATTTACTAAAACACTTCCATTAATTACTAAAGGAGTTACATTTAAATCTTGAGGATAATTTTTTTCAATTGTTTGATAAGTTGTATCGTCCCACGCTCTTAAAGTAAGATCATCAAAAGTAACACTTACATAGTCACTTTCATTATAATTTACACCCCATCCTTTATAATTTTTTGTTATTGTTATATTATAATATTTGCTTTCTCCTGGTTTAATGTTATATTTGTAATTTGAGCCATTTATGTCTGTTGGCCTTATTCCAACATAAAATGCAATTGTATTAAACCAAGCATATCCTGTATCAGTTCCATTAACGTTTAAAACAACACTCCACCATCCTGTTCCCCAGCTACCTTCAGTGTTATTTATCCCTATAAGGAATTTACTTTGATTATTTGTATTAGCGTTCCAATACCATGGACTTGATTCATTAACATAAATTATAGTTGCGCTATATTTACTGGCATTATATTCTGAACATGGCCATTTTCTGCAATCTTGTATTTTTTTAACTCCAATACTTACATTTCCCCAAATATCTTGTCCTCCACTATAACTGTAACTATAACTACCTGCCTTTGATATTTTTACATATAAAGTTATATTTTCTTTTGAGTTAAAATAGCTCTTATAATTACAACTACTTGTAGTACAATCAACAGGCATTCCATAAACATCCCATAATTTTACACCAAACCAAGCATATCCATAATCAGTATCTCCTGAACTTGTTTTTCCTTCCATAACTACTCTGTAATAACCAGTTTTCCATGATCCTGTAGTTGTTCTCGATACAGGAATTGTTATTGAACTAGAGCCAGATGTAATTGAAGCTGATAAATTAGAAACGTTTAATCCAGAATCAACAGGAGGCCATATCCATTCACCATCTCTTCCCATATATTCTACTTTTTTTACAGTAACAGTTCCACTTAATCCACTGCTACTTCCCCACCACCCACTTCCAGCTTCATATAATTGAACATTTAAAGAAATATTACTTGAAGGACTATTTTGCCAGGTTGTACTATAACCATACATATAGAAAGCTCTTGCTTCAAATCTACTATAGCCTATTCCAGTAGTTCCATCCTGTCCTTCAATTTTAAATTTAACTATGTGATTGCCTCCAGCCCATTTTGTCAGTGGCTGAACAGTGCAAGTGTAACCTCCAGAGCTATCATCAGATTTGCATTTTGATTCACTTACATTAATATTATCAAGGGCTCCTGTTTCTAAATGTTTAACTTCTACAATACTAATAGTAGCATTACTTACTACTTGTTTTGTTGAAGTATCAATCGAACATCCACTTCCTAATCCTGAAGTTCCATTCGATGAACTTGAATTTAATGCACTTGCTCTTCCTAAAGGATTATCTGCTTGCGTTATTTTTAATTCAAAATAAACAGTATCACTTGTTTTAAACTGCCAAACATAATAAGCTCCAGATGTTGAAGAAACACTTCCTGGAGTATCTTTTGGAACTGAACACAATGAATAAGGATTTATTATAAAACGAGAAGTTGCTCCAACAGTCCTATTATTACCAAAAATAAATACATTATATACCCCTCCTGTTTTAGGCACATCCAATCTTAATCTTTGCAAAGTAGCGTTCCATCCCCATTCATAAACAGAATTAGAATAATTAACAGCATTATAACTAACATTTGTGTAATTATATTCGCTGCCATTCATATATTTAACTAAAAAAATCTCTGCATCAGATAAATTAAAGCTTGAAGTTGTATTATAACTTGTTAAAGAAAAATATACATAATCATTAGCGCCAAACAATTCTTTCAAATTTCCCTCGCTATCAGTTGATTGAGCAGAAAGAATTCCATTTATAACATTTATTATTCTGGTTACTGTTTGAGTGAGTCCTTCATTAGATAGAGTAACATAGAGAGTAAACTGTCCAGTTCCATTAGTGGAATTCATGGCTAATTCATAACATCCTTCGTTTCCGCAACTTTCATTCCAACTAATATTTCCAACAACAACTACATTGTTAAGATTATCTTTTAAATTAACAGTAAAAAGATTTGAGCTTAAATTTTTGATAACAGAACCATTAGAACGATAAGTAGGATAAACATCAAATTTTACTGTTCTATTAGGAAAAACACTATGCTCGTATTCAAATCCAGAGCCAGACGATTTTTTTGTCATAGTTAATACCCAATCTTTAACTTCAAATGAGGTAGAAGAGTTAATACTTCCATCCCCTGTTTTATTGACAGTAACAAAAGCAGAATATGCTCCGCTAGAAAAAGTTAAACTATCAATAGTAAACTGAAATGTATTAATGAAGGTATTATTATCATTTAACGTTGTTGAATTTATTGTTTTTAGAACATTTCCAGAAGCATCTCTAATATATCCAGAAAACGTGTATTCGTCAGTAGAACTTGCATTTAAGATACTAACTTCAACTCGCGCTTTTTCTCCGCTAGCAAAAACATTTTTTACTGATTTTCCTAATTCATCTTTCATGTATACATTAACTGAAAAAGGAACAACTGAAAAACTGCTAAATGCTTTAAAATTATTTAACTCTAATAAATATCTACCATAATCACTTGGAGCTGTTAAACTGACAATACAAAATCCATATACTCCTGTTGTGCAGTTGAAACTACTTAAAATTCCTTTTGTATGATTTCTTAAGGTTCCATTAACACTAACATTACTAATATATAAATTTCGACCTTCTATTAATTGCATAGCTACTACAACTACCTTAACTGTTTCTGATGGATTATATTTTGCTTTTTCAGGGCCTACTAACAGATGATCAACCGTATTATTTAAAACTCTAATATCAAGCTCTGAATACCAGATTTTATTATTGGGATCTTTATATTCTGCTCTAATTAAATAATCTCCTGAAACATTAGAAGCATTTATTTCAGTTGCATTATTATAATAGCTGCTTTTAGAATAAAAGGTTCCATTAGTATAAGTTGTAAATGTGTAATTGCTATGAAAAGTTCCATTAACATTTTTAATGGTTAAATTAACTAGCGCATTCTCAAAACCCGATATATTAGTAATTAAAGTTCCATTATCAGAAGTATTTGATAAATGAACAGAACCTTTTATTTCTATTCTTTCATTTGTTTGATAAACTGTATCTGGAACAGTAAAGAAAATATCTACGGTGTAATTATTCGCACTAACAAAATTTAAACTAAATAAAATTAAAATAAATAAACTGAAATGCCATTTAATATAATTTTTCATTTCACGCTCTTTTTTATTATAGAGAACTTTGCATAATTGCGATTTCCGAAGGAAATTTCGGCAAAGTTCTTCTTAGAGAATTTTGTTACTTAGATTCTTTCAAAATTCTCTATATTTCTAATTTATGATAGTATATAAATCTTTTTCTTGACTCTTCATAAAATTTTAATAATATTTTTTGTTAATCCATACACAATTAAACCTCTTTAATTTTAAGATTATACATTTTATTTTAATTAGAATAAAAAAATAATAGATTATCCTTGAGAATTAAACTATAGCAAACCAATTTATCTTTGTCAGTAAATTGGTTTACTAATAAGTCAAACAAACTAAGAGCAATTATAAATAAAATAAAAAGATAGCAAATGCTTTTAGTTTGCAACAACCTAATAAATTAGTTGTTTGACTATGTCAAGAACCATAACACGCCATATACTTTGCAGGCTGTGTTACAATTCAATTTGATTATTCTCAATAATCAGATAAAAAATTGAAATTTTATTATTGATAGATAATTTTCCTCTTGCTATCCATATT
>JAGVWY010000050.1 GCA_018304055.1 Candidatus Pacearchaeota archaeon | reverse complement strand
TTTTATTCTTCTCTTTTGCTGTAATTATCTGTGTTGCTTGAATAACAACACAGAGGGTTAGCACCTAAAAAGGCTAACCCTTTATACTTTATATACTAAGATTTAATAGAATAAAAGGAAATGGGTCAAATGGTTTTCCTTCTAGATATTTAACAATTTTGTCCTGTCTTAGTTGTAACTAATAAGTGGTTAATAATAGAAAGGTTTAAAAATGTTTAAATTTTAAATATTATGAAAGCGAAAATGGATGTTGAAAATAGAAATGAGAAGTATTCAAGAGAAGATTTAGAGAGTTTTGTAAATGGAATTATTAGTGCTTCAAAATCTATGAGATATATTCATAGTAGATCACAGAAAACATTGCAAGAAATTGATAATCCTTATTATGTTGTGAATCTTCATGGAAGCCTGCCTTTATTTGATGTACTTACAATAGTTGATCAAGATATTGATGTTGATAGAGCAGTTTATTTCCCAGGTTCTAGTAGAATTCAGAATTCTAGTGATATATTAAGATATTGTTTTGAAAATTTTTTGTGGGAAAAACAATATGAAACTGATAAAACCTCTCCGCTTTTTAGTATAGATGAGGTAGTTGGAGGCCATTCAGTGGAAAGGGTCGTTAATGCTTATAATTCTGCTATAAGAAGAATTGCAACCCAAAATCTAAGAGGAACTGAAAGAAGAAAAAGAGATATAGAAGAAGTTTCATTTGATTTAAAGCAACAGTTTCCCCTCTATATTTTTGGTATTCGTGATTTAGCTAGATTCAGAAATAGAATTAAAAATAGAGAAAATATGAACAAGAGATATTTAGAACTAAGCAATCCTAGAAATGAAAACAGGGTTATTTACGAGTTTCCGGTTAAAAAAATCATAACTATGGATGATCCTGATTTTGAATTAATAGAATTCAAGCATCCGACTTCTAGTGGCTGGAAACCAAGCAGCGGTTATTACCCAAAAATTGATTCACTAAAATTCTCACATTATTATATGGATTTATTACATGATATTGCAAGAATTGTCGGAGTAAATCCTGAAACTGTAGATCCATCCAGAGCAAGAATCAGGACACATTGTGAAAGATACTCTAAAAAACCTGCTTATAATTAATTAATCCCAAACCTTAAATAATCTTTTTTCTTAATTTTTTAATGTCAGAAGAAGTTAAATTAAAAATCGGATTGGAAATCCATCAACAGTTAGATACTCATAAATTATTTTGTAATTGTCATTCTTTGTTGAGAAATGATACCCCTTTATTTGAAGTAAAAAGAAAATTGCATGCCGTTGCAGGAGAAACCGGAGAAATTGATAAAGCTGCGTTACACGAATCTTCATTAAATAAAGAGTTTGTTTATCAGGGATATGATACTACTTGTTTAGTTGAATTAGATGAACAACCTCCATTATTAATAAATGAAGAAGCTTTAGAAATTGCATTACATGTTTCTTTATTATTAAATTGCGAGATTATCCCTGTTAGTCAAATAATGAGGAAAACAGTTATTGATGGTTCTAACACTAGCGGTTTTCAAAGAACTGTTTTAATTGCTAGAAATGGATTTATTGATACTGAACATGGAAGAGTTGGAATTGAGAATATATCTTTAGAAGAAGATGCTGCTCGAATAATAGAAGAAGAACCTATTAAAAGGATCTTTCGTTTAGACAGGTTAGGAATTCCTTTAGTTGAAATTGGAACCAAACCAGATATAAAAACTGCAGAACAATGCAAGAAAATAGCCCTATTTATAGGAGATGTTTTGAGAAGCTGTAAAGTTAAAAGAGGAATTGGAACAATAAGACAAGATATTAATATCAGTATCGCAAATCACCCTCGTGTTGAGATAAAAGGATTTCAAGATGTGAAAATGTTTATTCCAGTTATTGAAAAAGAAATTGAGCGACAGAAAAAAAATATATTGCAAAAAAAGTTAGTAGGAGATGTGAGGAATGCTTTAGCTAATGGAGAAACTGAATTTTTAAGACCAATGCCAGGAGCTTCAAGAATGTATCCTGAAACTGATCTTCCGTTGTTAAAAATTTCTAGAGATATTATCAATAATGCAAAAAAAACACTTCCAAAATTACGAAGCGAAGTAAAACAGGAATTAATTAAAAAAGGACTTATTGAAGATGAAGTAAGAGTATTATTAAAACAAGGAATGTTAGAAGAATTTTCTGCATTATTAAAATTAATGAATGAACCAAGATTTATTTATAGAATATTAATTGAAATACCGAAGAGTATTGCATCTAGAGAGAGAAAAAGCATAGAAGAAATTAATGAGATTTTAACTCTAGATATAATTGAAAGTATTATCGATTATGTAAGACAAAACAAGATTAATAAAGACAATGTTAAACATGTTATGGAACAAATTGCTAAAGGAAAAAAATTTGAAGATGCCATTAAAATTGAAAAATTTGATTTAACCAATGTTGAAACTGAAATAGCAAAATTAGTAAAAGATAAACCTGGCTTAACAATTGGGGGATATATGGGATTAATAATGAATAAGTTTAAAGGAAAAATTTCTGGGAAAGAGGCGAGTGAGATATTGAAGAAGATGTTAAAATGATTTTTGAGCGTCCTCGCAGAAAGGGTATCCGCGGTTGCTTCACAACAGATAGTCTTGACTTAGTCAAGAGTTATAATAAATCGTGGAGGCATTCCACCAAAAGGTGTCGGATTTGGATCGTGCAACTTTCCATAATCTCTTACTAATTGTTCGCTTGGAGCCACGAATATATCAAATTCGGTGAATGTACTAAATTTGACATAAGTTCCATCAAATTTATTATAGTCATAGATTATTCGAGGAGGTCTTAATTAGTTTCCTACTAGTTCTGTTTTCCATCTCTCGCTTGGACTGATTCCAATTGCCTCTACAAATTTATCTGCAATAGAATTACAAATATCTTCAATTTTTTCAGACTCTGGTCCTTTTATCTGCTTTAGATCTAGACGTGGTTTGCCTGGCACTACAACATATCGGAATGATTCAGGATAACGTTTATCTCTTCCTAACGTGACATACTCGTCAATAGTGTAATTAGTAACATGAGACCTTATAGGTTCTGTAAATGTAGTTTGTTCCAAATTAGGAAGTGAATACATTTTCCAAACAGGGCCGCTCCCATTACCTTCACCATAGCCTTGCCAGTATCTTAAAGCTTTCCTTATGCGTTTTACCAATCCACTTGGTTTTGTCATGAATTTTGGTATAATTATCTTTACCATCATGAAGTTAATATAAACCGTCTAGTATTTATACTTTTGTTGTTTCTATAACAACAACATAATAGAAAGTTTTATAAGTAAGTAAACCAATACAGTTCTATGGACGCGGGAATATTGGAAAGCACTGGTTTAAGCCCTAGCGAAATAGCTGCCTACATTGCAGCTGTAGAACTTGGTTCTACTGTTGCCTCATTAATCGCTAGAAAAGCTAATCTCAACAGGTCAAACTGTTATGAAGCTTTGAAGCGACTAATAAGTAAAGGTTTAGTAACAAGTGTTAATAAAAATAGGAAAACATTCTTTGAGGCAGTTGATCCAAAACTATTGCTTGTTCTACACAAAGAAAAAGGGGAAAACTTATCAAAATTTGTTTCAGAATTGATAATAAAAAAAGAACTAGCAAAACAAGATGAACAAAAAGCAACAATATTTGAAGACTATGATGGAATAAAAGCTGTTTTTGAAGATATACTAAAAGTGTTAAAAAAAGATAGCGAATACTTAGTGTTTGGGGCAGTCGATGTTCCTAAAGTATTTGAACGATATATCATTCATTGGACAATGAGAAGAGCCAAAGTAGGAATAAGATTAAAAATAATTTACCATGAAGAAGCAAAAAGTTTTATCCAACAGACAAAAAAACTTCCTTTAACTGAGATGAAAGTTTTGCCAAAGTCATATGTAACTCCTGCAGCAGTAAATATTTATGGAAATAAAACTGCAACCATAGTATGGACAGAAAAACCTATCGCATTTGTTGTCAAAAGCAAAGAATATTCAGATAGTTTCAGGAATTATTTTAATCTTCTTTGGAAAATCGCCAAACCTGCGTGAAAAGAACAAGAGAAAAATTTATAAGTAAGAAAATTCTTACTTCTTTATGGAAACCAAAATAATTAAAGTAACAGATAAAGGACAGATTTCCTTACCAGTTGGAATAAGAGATTCATTAAAAATAAAACAAGGGGACGAACTTCTCATTACAAAGAATAATGATACTATAATAATAAAAAAACTAAAAAAAGAAGATTTTAGTTATTTATTAAAACATTCAGAGAAAGTTGCTAATAGACTTTGGGATAATAAAGAAGACGAGGTTTGGGATTATGTATAAACAAGGCGAGATAGTTGTTGTACCTTTTCCGTTTTCTGATTTAAGTAGTATAAAACAGCGGCCTGTTTTGATATTGTCAAAAAATTTAGATAATTCCATTGAGGAAGATGTTATAACTTGTGGTATAACTTCAAATTTAAAAGACTTAAAATATTCTGTTTTAATTGAAAATAAAAATTTATTTGAAGGAGAAATACCCAAATCAAGCCGAATTAAAGTTGACAAACTATTCACAATAAGCCAAAGTATAATTAAGAAAAAGGTTGGAAGATTGAACAAAGAAACTTTTGATAGAGTTAAATTTGAATTTTATAAATTAATATAAGTAGAAGAAAATATTCTTTAATTAGATAATTTTTTAAATGTCAAAATATTTATTTTTTAGAGGTGATTCCTCGGATTAATTCTGAGCATTGAATATGGGATTATTAGAAGATAGAATATTAAGGATTATTGAATTAAAAGAACAGGGCTTGGATAACAGAGCTGTAACTGAAAAATTAGAATTAGATGAAACTACAGTAGATAGATATTATAATTCTACGAGAGAAACTTTATCAATATTTGAATATTCTGGGAAAAATTTGGAGGAAATTGCTGCTCAAGTTGGTTTTTCACCAATTTCAGTTAATTTTCTTCTTAATCACTACAACATAAATATAATGTCAAAACGAGAAATAACTAAAATGGCCAGGAAAAAACCATCAAGATTACCTTATGTAGATAGAATAAATCAAATTATAGATTTAGCAGGAAAAGGTTCATCTGTCACAGAAATTGCAGATGAGACTGGTTTATTAGAAAGCACTATTAGAACATATGCTAGTCGTGAAAAGACAAAATTATCTTATTCAGAAAGAATAACCAGAGAAAAAAGAATAGAACAAATTAAACAAGCTATTGCAAATGGTGCTCAATTTATAGAAGATGTTGCTGACAAAATTGGTACGAAACCGATTAGCCTTTATAGAAATTATAAGAAAGATATTAATTTACCTCCATTCAAAGATCAAAAAAATAGGCATAGCGCAAAAAAAGATCCTCTAAAAGACGAACTAATTAGAAAAGGGTTAACATTAGAAGAAATTGCCGAGAAATATAGTCAAATAACCAGTAAAAGAAAAATTACTCGAGATGGAATAAGAAAATATATTGTAGGAACAGGCCAGCATGAAATCTGGGAACAAGCTAAAGAAGAAAGAAAAAATGAATATGGGGAGAAAAAGCATGTTTTAGCTGGTTTATCTTCTCAACTAGAAAATATTGGCAGTTGTTTAGTTTCGCAAATTGAATTAGCTGGTTTGAAAAATGCTTCTGAAGAAGAAAGAATAGCTTATGAAAAAACTCAAGAGTATATTAATAGCAAGAAATGGACAACATATTCTTTTAATCAAATTTTTTCTTTATTTCAAGATTATTATACAGCTTTAAGTAATAATGAAAAAGTCTCGATCATGAAACTTGGAGAAAATAATAACGTTTATTTCACGACTGTCGGTAGAATTTTAAGGGATGTTGGATTAAAGCCTTTGATTAGAGTATCAACAAAAGAAAGGGTAGCTACTCCCAAATACAAAAAACGAGTTTTAGAGAGAGCGGTAGAAGTTGAAATGCCAAGTATAGATATTGCTTACTTTTTAAGAGCTCCATCTTATACCGTTCAATTTTTTTCTTATCATTATAAAGGCAATAAAATAAGGCCACAAGTAAAACAATTCATAAAAAGATTTGGGTCAAAAAGTAGTATATTGAATTACAAAACAGCAAGTGAAATTTATGAAGCTCGAGATCTTGGATTTTCAAGAGAAGAAACTTTAGAGTTATTAGAAGTAGATAATAAAGTATATCGCTATGCTATAAGACATAGAAAAGAAATATCTCAACATATCATGAATAGTTTACATATTATGTTTCCAGATAAAGAAGTTACAAAACCTTATGTGAATTTTTCTTTAGAATGACAAGATTAAACATTTATCATTACAGAATTCAAATTTCTAAAATGTTCATCACCAGTTACAACTTTAGCATTTTTAATTTTTGCAGTTGCAAGGATAATTGAATCAGCCATTCCCCAATTTTTTATTTTCTTTTTATTTTCATTATTTATTTTTCCAGCGAGAATTGAAAGTTCTGTGTTTAACTCAATTATTTTAGTTTGAGAAATAATAAAACTAAAATCTTCATCAAATTTCCTTTGTTCTCTTTCATACTTTTCTGATAATTCTGCGATTGTTATAACTGAAGTTGCACTTTGTTTGTTCTCTATAAAATCTCTAGCAATTTTGCCTTGATTAGAACCTTTAAAATATTCTACCCATGCATAAGAATCAATTATATATTCATAACTCATGGAATTTTGCTCTCTCCTCTCTTTTAAAAGATTTTAAGTCTGGCCGAGATCCGAATTTTGATTTAGGTAGATTTTCAACCTTTCTAACAATCTCGACTATAACTTCATCTATACTTCTTGCATTCATTTTCTTTTTTATGTAAGCTAACATTTGCGCGGTACTTTGATTAATAGCTATAGTTGTTTCCATATTTAACTATAACTATAGTTATATTTAAACCTTACTGTTTTGATTTTAATATCCAAAATTTATTCTTTTTGATGAAATTCAGAATCTTCCTAAATGGGAATTATTTGCTAATAGACTACAAAGGCAAGATTATAAATTATAGCAAATGACTTAATAAATTGAGCAATTTTGTCATTTGATATATTCGGAAAACCTAAATGATTTTGCTCAATTATTTAGGTTTTACGCTATTATTAAAACTGGAAAGGAATTAAAATGTAATAATCTCTCGTTAATAACCGAAGACACAGAAACAGAAGAGAAAACAGAGTGGTTTGGAGATAAAGCGATTATAAAGTTTATTCCACTTTGGAAATTGGCTTTTATCTTAATATAAAAATAATTGAAGAAAAAGTTGAGGAGTTAATGAATCTGTTAGAAAGAAGTCTTTTTGGCTTAAAGTTAAAACGTTATTTAAATCCTTGTTAGATAGATAGATTACTACTTAATAATTACTATAAAACATAAGTTTATAAACTATTTTTTATTCAATAAACTATGCCAAGAAAACAGATAACTGATAAACAAAAAGAAAAAGCATGGAAATTGTATAATAATGATAATAGTATTTCATATATAGCAAGAACTATAGGAGTTTCTTATGCTTCAGCATGGATAATAACAGAGGGAAGAAAAAGAGGTTTCAAAAGTAGAAGCGAATATCAGGAACATCTTGCTCAACAAAGAGGTTTCAAAAGTTATAGTGAATATCAGAAACATCTTGCTCAACAAAAAGGTTTCAAAAATATAAGCGAATATCAGGAACATCTTGCTCAACAAAAAGGTTTCAAAAGTTATAGAGAATATCAGGAACATCTAGGAAAGAAAAGACAGAAAAAAGAACTCAATACAAAATTAAGTATTTTGATTAATTTAAGATTAAAGGAACTAGGAAAATCACAAAAGTGGTTAGCTAATGAATTAAATATTACTGAGTCTGCTACTTCACGATACGTTAGTGGAAAAACTACTCCAAAAAGAAGTCTTCAAGAAAAATTGTTTAGAATTCTTAGATTTCCTTATAATACACTTGATGATTTGTTAGAAGATTAGTTTAACTTTCTTTCAATTCTATCTAATTGTTTTTTAATAATT
>JAGVWY010000034.1 GCA_018304055.1 Candidatus Pacearchaeota archaeon | reverse complement strand
TATTAGTCGTTTTAATAATAGCATATCCTAATATTATAATTGCTATAATTGATAGTTCTAATCCTTTATAAGGCAAGAAACTTAAAAATCCTGCTCCTAGTCCAAGCGCAGCAGCTAAGCCAACTCCACATGCAGCACATCCTGGAGCAAATGCACCTAAAAATAATCCAATCCCACTTAAAATACTAATGTTTTTATCATTATAATATGTCAATCTAGACTTATAAAAAATTAAAGTCACAAGAATGCCGAATAATAAACTAATGATAATTAAACTCAAAAAAGAAGAGCTAGTAACAGTATCTTTAAATCCTATTAACAATCTAAAGAAAAAAACAGAGCCTCCAAAAAATCCTAGATCAGGATAAACTGACAACAAACTTCTATATACTGAAATTAAAACATTTAATGAATAAAAGATAAGTACAATAACCGCGGTTAGTAAAAGATATTTCCAATTAGAAAATACTTCTTTCCATGTCTTTATTTTATTACCCATTTTCTTCCCTACGAATTAAACTATATAAATATTACTTGTTTATTATATTTAGGGTGTGAACAAATATCTCAAAAAAGCCTGAAATTGCCAAATTTAAGGAATGGAACGTTCATAGAGGGTTTTTTAACTCAAAAAATAGTTTAATCAATAATTAAATCTTTAAATGAACCTCTAAAGTTTTTCCTTTAGGAATTCTTTTTACTAAATTTCTTTTTTCAAGTTCTTGTAGAACATAACTTAACTTTGCTTTTGATAAATTTGCTCTTAATCTTAATGTATTCTGAGTTATACCTTCTTGTTCTCGCACTAGGGTTAAAACTTTTTTCTCGTAATCGTCCAAAGCTTTTATAATGTAAGAAAATTTTTCTTCTTCTAGCTTAGCATTTTTCTCATCTTCTAATCTTTTTAATATTTTTTCTTCTGTTTTATTAAAAAATAGAAAATAAAATCCCAGCGCAAGCATAAAACCAAAAAAACCAAAACCTACATTCGTCATAGTTAGAAGATTTTCAACACCTTTACATTCTTGATTTGGAGTGCATCCTAGTTTTTCTGATTCACCTGATAAATTCACATTAAAATAAATAATAAAAATACCAAAGACTAAACTTATAATTATTAATAAAACACCTAATTTCTTATTTTCCATGATTATACATGAAAAACCTTATTTATAAGATTATTGTAGTTGTAAGTAGCGCATTTCAATTATAGTCGAACAACTTATTTGTTCGGTTTTTTGTTGCAAACTAAAAGCATTTGTAAATAAAATAAAAAGATAGCAAATGGTTTTAGTTTGTTTGACTTATTAGGAAACCAATTTACCATCAAATATATATTGGTTTCCTATAATAAATTTTATACCAAAATTTATATAACCCCCCGTATTAAGAATTGTAATTAATTATCTTAGTCTTATTATGATTAAAATAAATGAATTGCATGGAAATTGAAAAAACAATGACAGGAAGCCATGATCTAAATAACTGGTTAGATGGAGGATACGAAAAAGGAATTATCACTTTATTGTATGGTCCAGCAGCGTCAGGAAAATCCAATTTCACTTTGCTTGCAGCGTGTCATAATGCTAAAGGAAAAAAAGTATTGTTTGTAGATAGTGAAGGAAGTTTTTCAGTTGAGAGAATAAAACAAATTTCGTTAAATCTTCCAGAAATGATTTTGAATAATATAGTACTATTAAAACCAACAAATTTTGAAGAGCAAAAAAAATCCTTCTCAACATTGTTAAAGGAAACAAATAAATCTGAAAATCTTGGACTAATCATTGTAGATAGCATAACTATGTTATACAGATTAGCTTTAGCAGAAGCACGAAAAAATAGCCAGTTAGAATTACAAGAAATCAATGGAGAATTAGCGAAACAGATGAAGATAATGCATGAAATAGCAAGAAAAAAAGACATTTCAGTTATAATTACAGCGCAAGTATATAGTAATTTTTTGAGCGAGGAAGAATGGCTAGGAGGAAAGGAAGCAGGAGTGAATGTTGTAGGTGGTGATATTTTAAAATACTGGAGTAAGTGCATTATAGAATTAAAAAATAAAAATGGAAAAAGAAAGGCAATTATCAGAAAACATCGCTCTCTTCCAGAAAAATCTTTAAATTTTGAGATTATTAATGAAGGCATTAGAAAAAAAGGATGGTTTTAAAATATAAATACAAAATAACAATCAATATAATTTCAAATAATCGATTATCTATAATTACAGAAAATAAAAATATATAAATAATCAAATTAATTTTATAATTGCAAAATGAGGTTATATATTATATTTGTTATTGGCATATTGTTTGGAATAGGTTTTATTATTGCTGATAGCTTTTTTGATGTTTTTATAGATATAGATGATATAAATAATCTTGAAAAAGAATGCGTAAGAGAATGTAGGCATCCTAAAACTGCCATAGAACAATGCAACCAAATATTTAATGACGAAAAAGAATTATGTAAAGAAAGTAAGGACAATTCATTAAAAGAATGTGATACATTAATTAGAGGTGAAAGAGAACGATGTAGAAAACAGGCAAACGAAGAGTATAGGAGTTGTGTGAATCATGCAATTAACGAAAAAAAAGCATGCTTACAAACTTTGAGAAACAATCGAGAATTATGTGGATTAAATTGCAAATTAAATATCTGTGAACTATTAAAAGGAGATAATGATAATGATGGCATTTCTAATGTAATGGACAATTGTCCTAATAATCCTAATCCAGAACAAGAAGATAGCGATGGAAATGGAATAGGAGATGTTTGCGATACATTTAGTTGTTGTACTGAAACAGGATGTACAAGAACAACAATTGAAAATTGTAGAGCTGAAGGAGGAGTGATTGGAGAATGTATAGGGCTAATAGGTGAGCTTACAATGGAAGAACCAGCAGCAGGAATAAATGTCACATTTGCACCTTCAAATATATCAGCTACAGGGCCTTTAGCAGATTTTATCGGAAACCTTACGAGGAATATAAGTGCATCAGGAGTTCATAACAATACTTATAATGCAACAATATATGATTGTGATGATTTTGCGCATGATTTAGAAAGAAACTTAACTACTCAAGGGTATAATGCTACTTATACTTTAATAGGTTGTGCTGCAGGAGGTCCTGTTTCAGGATATAACTTTGCAACAGGTTATCCAGCGTTTCATGCTATAACTGATATCCATGCACCAGATGGAACAATTCTTTTTATCGAGCCTCAAACAGGAAGAATTGTAAATGTAGATTTTGATGGAGACGGACAAGTTGAAGCAAGGAGTGGAGAATATGTTTTTGGCATGACAGGTGCACAACTAACAGATGATAATTGCAAGATTCATATTTTTGAGGATTCTAATTCTGCAGCTGCTGCTGGAGCACCAAGAGATTAACTTAAATTAAAGCTCTTCTTCATCTATTAAAGGCAGGATATCTATGGCAGGCTCTTCGTAAGGATGTGTTTCCCTTATTTTTTCGATAATAAATTCAGCTTTTTCTTTTGGACAAATAAATTCTATTTTATTCTCATCAACTTTTTCTATTTTATCTTTTTCACCAATAAAAGGTTTAGCTTTATTATTTGGGTTAAATCTTCCTTCGCCTTTTGTTATAAAACTGCAATAAGAATAATTTCCTATTTTACCTCCTCCATTTTTTCCAATTACTTCTAACAATTTCTCTGTATAATTAACAGGTACAAATACAACAATTTTTACATTTTTCATTTTTTCTTAGATGTCAAAAACCATAGGTCAGAGAGGCTGTGGCATGTTTAGTTACTATGGTTTTTGAGCACATCAGAAATTATTCAGAAAATTTCTGAGTGCCCCAAAAAACTTCTGATAGTTTTTTGGTGTGCTCCGAATTCCACATGCTATCTTTTACCACATGTCAAAAAACTTTAAGTTTTTTGAGCACCCCAAAAATGTTTCATATGGAGAACATTTTTGATGTGTTCTAAACATGTGGAGTTCGGACATTATAAAAATGAAAAGCTTGAAATTAAGATATCAAACCCTTTTTAATTTCATTGTTTTTCATGATTACTTATAAACTAAGAAGATTAAAAATATAGTCGTATTAAGCTTTTTCTATTCTTTCAACTGCTAGCTCAAGTTCTTCAATCATGTGGGTATCTCCTTTACTATCGAGAGAAGGAGCTTTCCATTTTGTTGGCCATGCTTCATAAAAATTATAACGCATCACTTCTTGTCCTGAACGATCCAATACAATTATGGAACCAGATTTTCTTTCGTTTTGTGGAGCACAGGTTATTGTATAACCTCGCGATTTTTTTCCAAAAGTCTTAAGTCCTGAATCAAAAAGTTCACATTCATTTAATACCTTATCAAACCATTCTTTAAGAGCCGGGTCATTAACAAATCCTCTTTTAAGAACAATTTTTTTATCTGTGCTTACATTTATTCTTGGGTCAATTCTTGTTTCTGATTCAATTCCAGATATTTCTTTAAATCCTGCAACAATTATACCATCAATTTCAAGTTTGAAATTATTCATAGGAAAATAATCGCCCTGACTTCCGGTTTTTCTTATTGCAGAGAGAGTAAATACGTTAAAAAGTAGAAATCCAGCAATTATAATAACTATTATTTTTGTTTTCATAGTATTATAAGATAAGATGATTATTTAAGTTTTATTATTCTCCACATTCTTCCTCCCAGGACACCCAGGATTAAAACAAAAAATCCAGGGTCTTTTTCCTTTTTTTATTGAGACTAACATTGGCCATGAACATAACTCACATTTTTTATTTGCTTGATTTTTTATTAATGCTCTTGGTAAAGGATAGGTCTGACTACAATCAGGATATTTGTTACATCCCACAAAATAACTTTTAAATTTTGGGGCAAATTTTATGGTTAATTCTCCCTCGTTGCAATTCGGACATTTTATTCCTAAAATATTGTTTTCCTTATTTTTTTCTAATAAGATATTATGTGCTTCTATCAATTCCTTTCCAATTTCATTTTCCTGTTTCTTAAAATCATCAGATATTTTAGTTAAAACTTCCCTTGCTTTAGCAATAACTTTTCTTTCTTTCTTATCAAGATCTTTTTTGCTTGCTCTTATTATTTCCATATCTTTTTCTATCTCCCTAGTTAAGTTTTCATCTATAATAATAGGAGAATGTTTTTCCAAACTGTTTATCAGCTGAATTCCTAATTCTGTTGCCTTTATCTGTCTGTCCACAATATAATTTCTGTTATATAATGTTTCAATAATATTTGCGCGTGTTGCCTTTGTTCCTAAATTTCTTTTTTCTAATTCGCTTATTATAGAAGCCGGGGAATATCTTTTAGGAGGTTTAGTTTCTTTCTCTTCAATTCTAACTTTTTCAATTTTTACTAAACCATTAAAATCATTAATCTCCTTTTCATCCATTTTAATAGGATATACTTCTAGCCATCCTTTCTTTAAAATTTCCATGCCTTTTGCAGAAAACTTTAATCCATTTATCTGTACCTCTACTTTTTTATTCTCTAATCCAGCATCATCACAAAAACATCCGATAAATCTTTTAACAATTAGCTCATAGACTTTTTTATCATTTCCTTCTAATTTCTGGAAATTTCCAGTAGGAATAATAGCAGGATGCGCAGGATCAGATTTACTGCCTTCAACAGGTGCGTTTCTAGTAACTTTATTTGTTAATTCAGAAAAATTTTTCTCTAATTTTTTTAACACATTCAATGCACCAAAAACATCAGGAATTTTCTGGCTTGATGTTCGCGGATAACTTATTAACCCATTTAAGTATAAATTTTGAGCACTTGACAATGTCTGGCTTGGTGTAATGCCATGAAACTTATATACTTCTGTCTGCAGTGAGGTAAGGTCAAATGGCGCAGGAGGAGGTAAAAACTCTTTTGTTTTCTTTGTCGTTGCTTCAGTTTCTCTTCCCTCTAAACCTTTAAATTTTTCTAGCTCCTGTTTCTTAGTAATGTCCTTGATATATTTTAGCTCTAGTTTGTTCTTTCCATCACTAATCGTTATAAAAACCTGCCAGTAAGGTTGTGGTTTAAAATTTTTAATCTTATTTTCTCTGTCAACAATTAATTTTAAAGTAGGTCCTTGAACTCTGCCAATAGACATTATTTTAAATTTTCCTGTTGATTTTATTGCGTGCATCAAAGCCCTGCTTAAGTTTATGCCATACATCCAGTCAATAAAATGTCTTGTTTCTCCTGCAATTGCCTGTCCCCATTCAATACTATCTAATCTATTTTCAAAAGCATTGTTAATTTCATTAGCTGTTAAAGTAGAAAATTTCATTCTTCTAGCATCGTCCCTGTTAGCAATGAACCGCACAATATTATATCCAATGACTTCTCCTTCTACATCAAAATCCGTAGCAACAATTATCTCATTAGCGTCTTTAACTAACTTTTTTATTACAGAAAAATATTTTCTGGTAAAATCTTTTTTTTTAACCTCGAAATTAGGAAACCATCCAACATCAAAAATTGGATAGTAACTTCCTTTCACTTTTTGAGAAACAGTAAATAAATGTCCAACTGCACAAGCAACTATTATTTTCTGATTATTTCTGTTTAGTTCATAATAAGAAACTCCACCAGGACTGCTTACTTTTCTGTCGTTACCGTCAGATAAAGCACCTGCAATTTTTCCAGCAGCCTGTGGTTTTTCAGTTATGATTAATAGATATTTTCCCTTTTTAATAGGATAATCTGATTTCTTTTTAACAGCTCTCTTAAGTGTTCTCTTGATCTCACCTTTTTTTTCAATTATCATTAATTCATCTATTGAAGGTTTTGATTTTTCAATTATTTCTACTGATTGTTTCACATCTCCTGGATTAAAGATATGATATTCTCGTGTTTCAACATTTAGTGAAGTAGGTTTTTTTCTTGGCATGTTATAGAATTCCTATATTTCGTAAATATTCTCTAGCATTTATCTTAAATTCTTTTCCCCTGCCAAATTTTTTTTTAAATAATTCTCTACTTGATTTAATTTGGCTCTCAATTAATTTTTTTTGCTGGACGAATAATCTTGGATTTTTATTTAAATTTATGGCATATAATTTAATATAATCAATAGAGGACTTTGAATAACCCCAATTTCCGAAGGAAATAGCGTCAAAGTCCTTCTTAGAGAGTTTTGAATTTTGAGGTTTATCAAAACTCTCTATATTCTCTTTAATGGGTCTATTAATTTTTAATGCCATTTTGATTTACTTCATCTTTTATAATTATTTCATATTTAATTAATTTATTTCCATTTTACAAGTTTATCTTATCCAATGGACTCTGAACATTTTTAATTGATTGATTTGATATTTTTAAATATATTTGAGTTGTTTTAATATCTGAATGTCCTAATAATTTTTGTATTAATCTTAAGTCTGTTCCTTGTTCTAGGAGGTGAGTTGCAAAAGAATGTCGTAACAGATGGGGATAAACTCTTTTTTTAATCCCTGCTTTTTTAGCAGATGATTTTACTACCTGCTGGATAGTTTTTATTGTTAATTTTCCACTCCTTGATGATTGAAATAAAATATCTCCTTCAACTAATTTTAAATAATTATTCAATTCTTCTTTGATAGAATCAGGAATTTTTACAAACCTATCTTTTCTTCCTTTTGCAAGTCTTATATGAATCAAACTTTCATTAAAATGGATATCAGGTTTTTTTAAATTTATTACCTCACTAACTCTTAACCCACAACCATATAATAGTTTTAATATTAATTTGTGTTTAATGTTATTCGTCTTACCAATCAAACCTCTAACTTCTTCTATTGTTAATACTTCAGGTATTGTTTTATTTCTCTTTGGATGAGGAACGTTTATTTTTTGTTTTAATATTTTATCAAAGAAAAAGGATATAATGCTTATATTATGGGATACTGTTGTTGGATTTTTATTTCCAAGTTGTTTCAGGAAATATTCTCTTGCAGTTTTTTCGTTTAATCCTTTATTTTTTGAGAAATTTAAAAATTTTTCAGTTTCAGATATGTATGATTTAATTGTTTTATTTGAGAAATTTCTTAACTTTAACTCTTCTTCAATTTCTCTCTTTAATGCATCCATTGTTTATAAAGTAATGGATAATATAAAAAACTTCGCTTTTCATCCCCTATTAGAACGGCATATCCAGTTTAGTAGATATGCCGTAATGTTATACGCAATTCAAAAAGAATTTAATTTTTGATAAGAGCCCCCTTCTTCGGATACATTTATATAACAATTTCAAGTAAACTA
>JAGVWY010000004.1 GCA_018304055.1 Candidatus Pacearchaeota archaeon | reverse complement strand
AACTTAAAGGAATTGGCGGGGAGGTACTACAACGGGTGACGCGTGCGGTTTAATCAGAGTCTACACCGTGAATCTCACCAGGAGCGACAGCAGAATGAAGGTCAGTCTAAAGGGCTTACCTGACACGCTGAGAGGAGTTGCATGGCCGACATAAGCCTGTGCCGTGAGGTGACTTGTTAAATCAAGTAACAGGCGAGACCCTCATGTCTAATTTCTACGATAAGAGCACATTAGACAGACTGCCTTGGTAACAAGGAGGAGGGTGGGGGCGATGTTAGGTGAGTACAGCCCGAATCCCCTGGGCAACACGCGCGCGGCAATGTCACATTCAGTGAGACGCAACTCCGAAAGGAGAAGCTAATCTCGTAAAATGTGACCTAGTTCAGATTGAGGTTTGTAATTCAACCTCATGACGCTGGAATCCGTAGTAATCGTTCGTTATCAGCGAACGGTGAATACGTCACTGCCTCTTGCACACACTGCCCGTCAAACCAACCGAGTTATGCTTTGATGAGGCTCTTCGGAGACGAATCTCCGTATGACAAGGTAGGTTAAGTCGTCACAAGGTATCTGTAGGGGAACCTGCAGATGGATCACCTCCTATATAAATAGTATGGATTTACAAGGACTATTCTACTACCAGTTAATATCAATGAACGATTGAGCATATTAAAATAAGAAAATTTAGAAAATGAATAAACTTTAAATAATAATCAATAAACCTTATAAAAAGGGCTCATCGTTCAATGGTAGGATAACTCGTTTGCAACGAGTGGATTCGGGTTCGATTCCCGATGAGTCCATACAAACTTTTTTAGAAAAAAAGTTTGAACAAAAAATACCTTTTCCAAGAATAGGTAAGCCAAAATCAAAAACGAGATGATTCCATTTTCATCTTAGATGAAAATGATAGGGAGAAAATTATTGTAAATAAAAAATGACTATGATGATCAATATAAGAAAATGGATGGAATAGAAAAAGTACTTGCAGGAACAATAGGAGCATCGACGTTAGCTGCAACATATGTAACTATCAGCGATCTTGCGCAATTAGAAACCTACACGCTTGATGGATTGCATTGCGTGATTACTGATCCGCGATTATTAGTAAGCGTTGGAGCAGGGATAACTGCTGGTGCGATCTTAGGATTATATCGATACGGCAGAGACATAGTAGCAAGAAATTACAATAAAAAAATAAATTAAAATATAATAAAATGACGAAACTAAATATTATAAATGAATTAAGAGAATATATCGAGAGTAATTATAAGGATCCAGTGAAGGCTGTAAGAGTATTAATGGAATATACTGAAAATTTTATTCCAAGTCGTTGGGAGGAAATGAAAAGGATAGTATTTAGGGCATCTGACTCTACTAGGTTAGATGTTTTATTGGACCAAGCTATTACACAAAAAGAATTTTGGAGGACAGTAGATAGTTTTGGTACAGATATATAAAATCACAAATCATATTCAAATTTTTATTTGAATCTCCGACGGGAGATTAAAACACGTATACGGAAAATTAAATTTTCCGATTCACGAATGAAGTTCCCGAATGAAACATATCGGGAGTGGAGTGGAGAATAAATCATATTCAATGACACAGATAGGAAGATTATAGTTAGAGCATCATTGTTCTTTTATGCTGTTAGACGGATAGCTTGGTTTAAGTTGTGATGAAGGACGTGGCAAGCTGCGATAAGCCTTGGGGAAGTGCATGCGACTTTTGATCCAAGGATTTCCGAATGCGAGAACGCTTTGTAGTCCAAGAGGACGATATACTCAGGGAATTGAAACATCTTAGTACCTGAAGGAAAAGAAAACAATAAGTGATACCCTTATTAGCAGCGAGCGAACAGGGTAAAGGGCAAACTGAATCTACTCCAGAAATGGAGTTAGAAATGTGGTGAAAATTGAATCCTCATTCATAAATTGAAATGTTTTGGAAAGAAATACCTTAGAGGGTGACAGTCCCGTAGATGAATTGAAAAGGATCGGTTTTCGAAAGAGTAATGTCTCCCAGATTAGAGGCATGAACATGGCAGAATTAACTGCCAACCCTAAATATGAACTTAAGTCCGATAGCGTACTAGTACTGCGAGGGAAAGCTGAAAAGTACTCTTGTAAGAGAGTTAAAAGACTTGAAATCTAATAGCTACAGTTTGTTACTGCTCTCTATGGAGAGTTGTAACGTACGTCTTGAAAAACGGGCCAGGGAGTTTATTTCAATGGCAAGGTTAACATAAGGAGCCGAAGCGAAAGCAAGTCTGAAAAGGCGAGAGTCATTGAGATAAGACCTGAAGCCAGATGATCTAATCGTGAGCAAGGTGAAGTTTTCCGAAAGGAAAATGGAGGCCTGAACCAGTGTTGTGTGCATGCACTTGGATGACTTGCGATTAGGGGTGAAAAGCCTATCTAATCTGGCAATGGCTGGTTCCTGCTGAAATATGCCTACGTATAGTCTCATTATTTTTTCTTACGGTGTAAAGGACGGATAGGTCGTGCAGAGGGCTTTTCCTACGGCGAACTTTCCAACTCAGAAGTTGTGAGATATTTATAATGGGAAACAGTGGCGGCGCGTAAGGTGACGTCACGAGACCGGAACAAAGGAGACCAGGGTTAAGGTCCCAAAATGTATGTTAAGTGCATCAAAAGGAGTCTTAAACCAGAGACAGTGGGGAGGTAGACATAGAAGCCGTCATCCTTTAAAGAAAGCGTAACAGCTCACCTATCGAGGTTTGAGGCCCTGAAAATGGACGGGGCTAAAACATACTACCGACACCTTGGAGATACTCATTTTGGAGTATTCTGGTAAGCGGGCGTACTTTTGGTTTAGAAGCTTTTTCTAAAGAAAGAGTGGAACTAAAAGTAATGAGAATCCTGGCAATAGTAAGAACAAATTTTGCTGAGAATCGCAAAATGTCGTAAGAGCAAGGTTTCCTTGGCAATATCAATTATCCAAGGGTTAGTCAGCTCCTAAGTTGTACCTTAACTGAATACATCGATGGATAACAGGTTAATATTCCTGTACTGCTTATGTTTTAGGATTTGGTTTTGCTTCAGGATAAGCAGACATCTGAGAAGATGTTCAGTGCTTGAGAGTAGGGGAGTATAATGCATAGATCCTATTGAAGAGTGCTGGTGAAAACTGCTGATTCCAGGAGCCAGTGAAAAGTCTAAATATTATGAACATAGGTAGCTGTACCGAGAACCGACACTGGTGCTCTAGCTGAGAAGGCTAAGACATGAAAGGCTAATCTAGTTAAGGGAATTCGGCAACATTGGCCCTTTAGCTTCGGTATAAGGGGTGTCTATCTTTGTCTTTTTAGAAATAGGAAGGCATTGATAGATCTCAGTAACAAGGACGGTTCGACTGTTTATCAAAAACATATCTGGTTGCTAATCCGAAAGGACTTGTATAACCGGTGAGACCTGCCCAGTGGTGGTGCTTAAAACTCTATTTCAATGGAGCTAAGACCCATCAAACGGCGGGCCTAATTCCTGAGGCTCAACTTAAGGGTCTCGTTAAACTCGACTATATGCTGGAAACCCTAAATGCAAAGGCATTTAAGTTACATTCTACTTAATTAAGTGAAAATGGATGTAGCGCATGGGCAATCAGCAGGGAAGTACCAAAAGAGATTTTCAAAACAAAAATATCTTAATTATTATATTGCAGGATTTGTCGACGGAGAAGGAGCATTTCCTATTCAAATTAGGAAAACTTACGATACTAAATTTAAGTATACAATAACTCCGGAATTTAAGGTAAGTCAGCATAAAGATGGTAAAGAGATTTTAGAAATAATAAGAAATTCTCTAAGATGTGGTAAAATATCAATTAAATCTGGACAACCAAATCTTTTAGTTTTGGTTGAAAAGAATAGAAAAAATCTTATAGAAAAAATAATCCCTTTTTTTAGGAGATATCCTTTAATAGTTAAATCAAAACAATTTCAGTTATTTTCAGAAATTGTTGAAAGAATAGAAAAAGGAGAACACAAATCTGAAAAAGGATTCAAAAATTTAGTAGAACTTGTATATAAAACAAAAGGAAAGTGAAAAAGAAAACATTTTAAAGAAGATGTGCTAAATTTTAGGTACCCCTCAGAGACTATACGTCGAGCATAAAGCTTTCGAAGAAAACCTAATATAGTTTCTTTGAACTCATAAAATGTTTCTTTTCTAAAGAAAGCTTGTATGAAGATATAGTCCGACCTACATGGTAACATGTAGAGCTTAACAGAAATGTTAAGCCGCCTATTTTAAAATAGGTAGTAGCTCTTCGGAGTGAAAGTAACACTTTGCTTAAGGTGGATTACACTGCTTTACGTCGCTGGAAACAGCTACGCTGTGTAACCTCTAGGAATTAAGAACCAATTAAGGAGCTAATGAAAAACGAATTAAACCAAAAAACACAGAAAATTTGGCTATATGCTGGAACGTCTTGTTGAAGTTTGATAGGATACTAAAATCGTGAGATTTTAGCGAACCCTAAAAATTCAAATGAAGAGATAATCAGCAGGGAAGATTTCTCATTGAGAAAAACCCTCAGAGACTATACGCCAAACATAAACTAAAACTAGAAACCTATAAATAGCTTAATTTCTATAATATCCTATGGTAAATCAAACTGTAACTATAGATAGAAATGAACTTACTAAACTTGCCGAAATGTTGCAAGAAGTTCAAGATAGATTAGAATCATTAGAACTTGCAAGTGATCCAGAGCTTATGGAATCCTTGAAAAAATCCAAGGAAGAAATAGCTAAAGGAGAAGTTGTAGATTTTGATGACTTATAAAATTCAGGCTTCTAAGACATTTGAGAAAGATTTTAGGAAACTTGATAAATATCTTCAAGAGAAGATTAAGAATAAGTCTAGAGAAGTTGCAGAGAATCCAAAAAGATATAAGCATATGCATCCTCCAATGAACGATTATTGCAGGATCAGAATTGAGAAATTAAGAATTTTATTTTCTTATGATGTTCAAAAAGAAATTCTTTATTTAGAAAAGATAATTTTTGGACATAAGTATTAGTTTATGAAGATATAGTCCGAACCTTGTAGAGATGCAAGGAGTTATGCAGAAATGTATAACCGACGTTTGAATTATATAAAACCTTAAATATTTCTTATTTGTTTTTAAAATATGGATAGAAATATATCTGTTTTAAGAGTAAAAAGTTTTTTTGAGAGTCAAATAGTTGAAGCAACTAAATATTACCATGAGAAACTCTCTAGAGAAGATTTGCCATTTGAAGAGAGAACTCTTTATCAAGGTGCATTAAAAGCATTACAAATATTAAAAAGAAATTATGCAATAATTAAAAAGAAATTATGCAATATCTTTTCCAGAAATATTAGTTATTCAAGTAGATAATCAAGCGCCAAGTAGCAATCTTGAAAAAAAATTGTGAAGTAACACTTTGAGCGTAATACCTTGTCGTCTGAATGGCGACTTGCATGAATGGTTTAACGAAATCGTCACTGTCCCTAACTAGAACCTTCTGAAAATATTGTCCGGTGAACAGACCGGAGACGTCTAATGGGAAGCGAAGACCTTGTGGACCTTTACTGCAACTTGTTGTTGTGAATTTATAATTGGTACCTAGAATAAGTAGGAGAATACGCGCAGCTTCGGCGAGGCGGCATGTCAACAGTGTAATACTACTTACTTTTTATAGGTTTACTTACTCTTTTGAGGACACCAGCAGGCGGGCAGTTTGGCTGGGGCGGCACCCCTCTGAAAAGATATCGGAGGGGCCTAAAGACGAGCTCATCTACGTCGGAAATGTAGAGTGGAGTGTAAAGGCAAAAGCTTGTCTAACTGTTTTTCGAAAAGCAAGAAAAGCAGAGGTGAAAGCCGGGCTTAGCGAACCATTGAGGGCTTTTAATGGGTCCCAATTGTGACAGAAAAGGTACCCCAAGGATAACTGGGTTGTCTCGCCCGATAGTTCATATTGACGGCGAGGCTTGCTACACCGCTGTCGGCTCTTCCTATCCTGGCTGTGCATAAGCAGCCAAGGGCGTCGGAGTTCACGCATTAAAAGGAATCGTTAGCTGGGTTAAGATCGTCGTGAGACAGATTGTATGATATCTATTAGACGCGCTGTTGTTTGAGTGGAAGGACATTCTAGTACGAGAGGAACGAGTGTCCGGAGCCTCTGGTGTACCAGTTGTTATGAGCAGGCTGGGTAGCTACGCTCTGTATGGATAAGTGCTGAAAGCATCTAAGCACGAAGCCATCCGCAAGACGAGACAACAAAGGCCGTTATAGAAGATAACGTTGATAGAGTTGATGTGTAAGCACGAAGCTTCGGCGACGTGTTCAGCATTCGACTACTAAAAGCCTCACTTATGCTCGAACTATAATCTTCCTATCTGTGGATATTGGAATGTTCAGAATCTTTTTAAAAATATAACATGATTTCTTGGAATAGAAGAAAAAATACTTAAACTTGTATTATTTTTACAATAAGTGATAAATTCATTTGATGGCATTATTCTAATTGTTAAAGATATAAAAAAGCAAAAGGATTTCTATGAAAAGATTTTAGGCCTGCCTTTAGAATCAGATTATGGAACAGCTGTTTTCTTTAAATTGGGGAATACAAAGATCGGACTGTTTTCACAGGAACATCATCTTGAAGGATTAAAAAGTTTAGAAGGTGCAAAGAAAGGAATATCTCACGTAGAGTTCGGTGTTACTTCCAAAGATTTCAAAAAAATTAGCAAATTACTTACAGAAAAAGGTTTCCATGCTTATGGAGACACATACAAAGATGCTGATGGCAACTTGTTCTACATTAATATAGATGGAGATATTAACTATTAAGATTAATAGAAAGAATAAAAATGAAATATATTTCTCTAAGAAGTTATTTTATTTTTATCTAAAAATTTTTAAACTTAATTCTATTAAAAAAATTCAGAAAGCGGGTGAAAAGGCTTTTGCTTATGAATTCGAACTTTTTCTGCTCTTAATCATAAGTGTTCATTTCATGGAGTTTGCCTTCCATATCCGCTTTCTTTCGCTATAAAAAACTTTAAAAACTCTTTGTTTCTTATAAATTAAAGTGGGATAGTCAACTTTCGGAAGTTAGCTATTAAATTAGCAAGGGTTTAGAATAAACACTTACTTCTGAGGAAGGTCCGCCCATCTCGATAATGTTATCGACTCTCTCGAGAGAGAACCATCCATGAAAATGGATTGCTGTGAGGCAAAGCTCTGTTACAGAAACGACACAGCTTTCCCGGAGTAAGGACTCATGCGATGAACAACGAAGGGAAAGATTTGATGAAACGAGCATCTTGGTTGATGCAAGGGAAGCTTGAGGTGTAAGCTATACTGCTTAGTCAAATGTTGACATGTTTCGTCCAATAAGGGAAACAACAAAAGGCGGCCTATTTCCCACTTTTTTATATCTCAAACTTTTTATTCATCTTATCCATGGAAAAATTTAGATAAACTTGTTCAAAGACTATGCAAAAAAATTAATGAATAAACGACAGATATACTGTCCATCAAGAGATATCGTAGGAATTTTCTTAGCAAGTTTTAAATAACCTTTTTCAGTCATTATTCTAGCGAGGGAGTAGCTCAGTGGGAGAGCACTACGCTGAAGACGTAGGTGTCGTGAGTTCGATTCTCACCTTCCTCATAAACCTATATAAATCCTTGTTTCTTCAATAAATTATGGCTTTTAAAGTGAAAAGATTAGAAGATATTGAAAGAGAAAAATCAGAAGAAAAACGCGAGAAACTAAAAAGACAAATAACAGAGGATGCACGGGATGTTATAGAAGGAGTTTTCGGAGGACCAAAAAAGCCAAATTATAAAAAAACACCAATGGATATTTTTTGGGTAATAACAAAATGGATTTTTTTTATAATTCTATTTGTATTTTTTGTAAATTTTATTTTAGGAAATATTTGGCTTCTTAAATTTTTTATAAAGGATTTGTTTGGAATAGGATGATATTAGATATTCATTTAGAAAAGTGTGAAGATAATGGGAAGAGATTAGAAAGAATATTAAATCTTAGTAAACCTATGATTATTTCTTTGGTCCCTGTTTTAATGCTTCCTGAACATGAATCTTTTAAAAATGGAATTTACCCTTCTGATTATTTTTATCCAAGAAGATTTATGGAAATGTTAAAAAGACTTGCCCATAATGCCGACGTGTATTTTGGACAGCAAGGATTTGCTCATTATTGTAAGAGTTGTATACTCCAAAGAGATAGGAGAGATCCTTGGCATGAAAATATGTGCTTATATAGAAAATCTCTATCAGTTGAAAAACAAAGAAAATTAATGAGTGAAGGAAAAAGAGTAATTGAAGAAGTTTTAGGAGTTTCTCCTATTTTGTATGTTCCTCCAAATCATCAGTTCGATGAAAATACCTTAAAAGTTTGTGAGAAATTGGATTTCCAATATTTTGTTATAAGAAATAAACTAAATATTAAACCCTATAAATATGGAAAACTGATTGTTTTACCTGAAAATGATTTAGATGAAAAAGGAGAAGTAATATACATACATTATGACGAGATGAAAGATGATTTTGAGAGGTATATTGATCTTATAGCAAGTTCATCTACCCTTGACAACATTAAACTTACTAGAGAATCATCAAAAAGGATATCGAAAAACTATAATGAAATTATTCTAGCTAAGAAAAAAAGAGATATTGATAAACTAAAAATATGAGCATAAAAACATTTAAATAATAAACTTATTTAATCTAAGTATGGTAAAAAAACTTTTTCAAAGTTTTTAATTCCTGAAAATTCACTGAATTTTCATGGCATCAAAAATTCCAGAAAAGTACAAAGGAATTTTTGTGTTCCAAAAATAAAAAAATAAAAAGAATTTTTGTAAAATGAAAAAAAGAGGGAGAAAATTAACAAAGAAAAATTCTAAACTTTCTTTTTTCAGGAAACATCCAAAAAAAGAAGGGGCTTTAGAATTATCTATTGGAACAGTTGTTATCTTGGTTCTGGCAATGAGCATGCTTATTCTTGGATTAATTTTGATAAGATCTATTTTTCAAGGAGCACAAGGAACAATTGATATTACTGATGAAAAAGTAAAGGCAGAGATAAACAAATTATTTGTTGAGGACCAGAGAGCAGTAATTCATCTTCCAAATAGATTGGCGAGGATAAAACAGGGAAATGTTGGAGATGTCGCATTCGCAATTCAAAATAATATTCAAACTCAAAAATTTAGATGGCAAGTTGTGGTGGATGATGAAAATCTTAGAAAAAAATGCGGAGTGACTGAAAGGCAGGCTGAAGAATGGATGACTACTGGAAGTTCTGGAAATGCAGAAATTCCTAGCGGACAGAAATATTATGATGTCATACGATTTAATATTCTAGAAGGGGCAGTGGATGATGTTTCTCAATGCATTGTTAGATATAAACTCTCAATTAAAAAAGAAGATGGTTCTGCATACGAGACAATTCCTTTTGACGTTGATGTGGAATAAATCAATTAACCTTTTATATCCTTATATTCATTTAAATAAATGAATAAACACCTTAAGAATCATCTAATTGCTTCTGAAAAGTTAGAAAAAATAAAGAATAAAATTTTTGAGTTTATTAAAAATAATATTGGAAAAATATCAGAATATGATACTCAAAAATTTATTATTAAAGAACTAAAAAAAGAAAATTTAGAAACGCATGATTCTCCTATTGTTGCAGTTAATGAAAATGCATCAAACGCTCATTATTTCTCACAAAAAGAAACCGCTAAGATTATCAACGAGAATAATCTCATTATGATAGACCTATGGGGGAGTTATAAAAATAGTTATTATGCAGACATTACCTGGATGGTTTATACTGGAAATGATATTCCTGAAAAAATAAAAAAAGCCTTTAGAAAAGTTATAGAATCGCGAGACTTTGCAATAAAATTTATACAATCACATCTTAAAAATAAACAATTACCTATTGGCTATGAAGTGGATAAAATAACAAGAGATTATCTAAAAAGCCATGGGCTAGATGAATTTTTTACTCATACAACCGGGCATTCATTAGGAAAACAGCATTGTCATGGAAAAACTTTCAAGCTTTCAAAAAAAGAACATAAAAAAATAAAGCCAAAAATTCCCTTTACAATAGAACCAGGAATTTACTTTAAAGACGAATTTGGAATACGTTCAGAAATAAATTGTTATGTTGATAATTACAAATTAATTATAACAAGCAGCGTGCAAAAGGAAATAGTCATTCTATAGCCTCCCAAAAGTTTTAATATTCATTTATCATTCTTCATTTATGTCCTTAAAACTTTATAACACTCTAGGAAGAAAAAAACAAAGCTTTAAACCTTTAAAAAATAAAGAAGTAAGGATGTATTCTTGTGGATTAACAGTTTATGATTATGGACATATTGGCAATTATAGAGCATTTGTTGTTTCTGACATATTAAGAAGATATTTGGAATTTAAAGGTTACAGAGTCAAGAAAATTATGAACATAACCGATGTTGATGATAAAACAATTAGAAACAGTATTAAAAATAATCAATCTTTAAAAGAATTTACTCAAAAATTTGAAAAAGCGTTTTTTGAAGATGAAAAAATGCTTAACATAAAACAATCTTCATATTATCCTAGAGCAACAGAACACATAAAAGAAATGATTGTTATTATTGAAATACTTTTGAAAAAAGGTTTTGCGTATAAAACAAATGATGGAATCTATTTTAATATCAGAAAATTCAAGGATTATGGAAAACTTTCTGGTATAAATTTAGAAAACTTGAAAGAAGGAGCGAGTGAGAGAATAAGTAAAGATGAATATGACAAAGAGAATGTTAAGGACTTTGCATTGTGGAAATTTTATGATGCAGAAGACGGTGATGTTTATTGGGAAACTAAATTTGGAAAAGGAAGACCTGGATGGCATATTGAATGTTCAGCTATGTCTGAAAAATATTTAGGACAGCCATTTGACATACATACGGGAGGCGTAGATTTAATTTTTCCTCATCATGAGAATGAGATTGCTCAATCACAAGCATCTAAAAATAAAAAATTAGCAAATTTCTGGATTCACAATGAATGGATTACAGTTAATGGAAAGAAAATGAGTAAGTCACTAGGAAATTTTTATACATTAAGAGATATAATAAAAGCAGGATATGATCCATTATCTTTAAAATATTTTTATTTAACAGGACATTATAGAGGTCAGATAAATTTTACTATTAAAAATTTAAAAAATGCAGAAAATTCCTTAAAAAGATTAAGAAACATAATAGAGGAACTAAAAGATGATAAAAAAATAAATAGAAAATATTTAGGAAAATTTGAAAAGGTTATGGACGATGACCTTGATACTACCAAGGCTATAGAAGTTCTATGGGAATTAGTAAGAAATGAAAAAGCAAATGGAAAAATTCAAACAATACAAAAAATTGATGAGGTTCTTGGACTAGAGCTGTTGAAAAAAGAAAAAGATTTCATTCCAGAAGAAATAAAAAAACTTGTTGAGGAACGAGAAAAAGCAAGAAGAAACAAAGATTTCAAAAAAGCTGATGAAATAAGAGAAAAAATTAGAAAACTTGGATATAAAATTGATGATACAAATGAAGGAAATAAAGTGAGAAAATTATAATTAAAAAGCAAAACCCTTTTATACCTTTATGTTCTCATATTTTAATGTCATTTAGATGTAAAGAATGTATCAAAGAATTTAATTCAGAAGAAAGTCTTAAACAACATAATTATTCTAAACATCACTTTGTACCAAAAGAAAAAAAGGAAAAGATATCAGTAAAAGTATACGTCTGGATATTAGTGTTAGTTGTATTAATAATTGGAGCATATTTCTCATATTCTTATTATCAGAAACTTCCAGGTAAGTATGATGATTTTGCAAAATGCCTTGGAGAAAATGGAGCAAAATTCTATGGGGCGTTTTGGTGTCCAAATTGTAATGATCAAAAAAGAATATTCGGAAAATCTGCTAAATACCTGCCATATGTGGAATGTTCAACTCCAGATGGAAGAGAACAACTACAAAATTGCAAGGAAGCAAAAATAGAAGGTTATCCAACATGGATTCTCGCAGATGGAACAAGAATGGTTGGAACAACTTCTAAAGAAGATTTAGCAGCAAAGACTGGGTGTGAATTGGGGTGATAAAGAAAGAATTTGATGAATTACTTGAAGACAAATAGATATAGAAATCTTTTAGAAATAAAAATCATGTTTTTATGAATGAACAGTTGAGATTTTTTCTTATTTACAACATCTTTCTCGTCATTAAATAAATAGTAATTGAAGTAAGAGTCATAAACAACAAAGCAACAATCACAGGAATTTTATAATTAAAATCAGTAAGATAAATAACAATTGCAGCGATTAAAGAAGCAACAGCTATATATTGAAATCTTTTATTCCATTTTTTTATTTCATCTTTGCATAATCTTGATAAAATTAAACCATTAACTATTCCTAAAAAAATTACTATAATATATAAAACCTCTTTGAGCATGATACTTTAAAGAAAATAAGGTTTAAAAGTATTGTGAAAATCAAAAAATAATAAAAAGTAATTTGATGTATCTATGTTATGATAAAAGAACTTAATTGGATTTTAATTGCTGTAGCATCTTTAATTGTAATTAGCCTCATAATCTGGCTTATTACGGAATTAATTTAAGCTCACCACTGATTACAACTATTTCAGGAGGTATATCTATAAAGAATTAAAAGAGATTAAAAATAAAAAGTAAAGACAATCTGAATTAAAAATAATAATTTCTTTTCATTGATTATTTATTGTAATTTGATTAATATTACAAAGTCTTATATATCAATAAATTATCATTTTTTTATGTCAATTAAAAAACCAATACGAAGAGAACTATTCTATAATTCAGATGAGCAAGAAATTATTAAGTCAATAAAAGAAAATAAAATATTAATTTATCCAACTGACACAATTTACGGATTAGGGTGCAATGCCTTGAATCACGGGGCAGTAGAAAAAATAAGAAAAATTAAAAAAAGAGATTTAAAGCCTTTTTCAATAATTGCTCCTTCAATTAAATGGATTAAGGATAATTTTATTATTGATGTTAGTTTAAAAAAATACTTTCCTGGACCCTACACTGTTATTCTAAAAAAGAAAAATTTTGAATTTATGAAATGGGTTTCTATTCTTGATACGTTAGGAATAAGAATTCCTGCTCATCCTTTTACAAAGGTAATTCAAAAATCAAAATTACCTTTCATAACCACATCGTTAAATATTTCAGGGCAACCGCATATTACAAATCCTAAAAATATCTCTGAAGAAATTAAAAATAAAGTTGATATTATAATAGACCAAGGGATTTTATCAGGAAAACCTTCGACGTTGGTGATAAACGGAAAGGAAATTACTCGATCATAAAATCTTTCAATCAGATTTTTTACTACATTGATATTATTTCAAAGGAAAAAATCTAAAATCTTTTTCTAATGACTCTTTAATGTCATATCCTGACGCGGTTGTTTCAATAAGAAAATATTCATAACTATCATATTTTATAACTATTGGTTTTATACTTTTTACGACAACACCTTGATGCTCAAATGGTTTCTCGTACATTTCAATAAATGGCGCATTTTCAGGAATTTCTCCATTTGAAATTAATTTTTTAGCAACATCCATATATTTATTATCGTCGTAAAAAATATTATAAGGTAGTTCTTCATTTGGATGTCTTGCTATTGCAAGAGTAACATGCCCAATTGTTTGATCCTGTACTCTTGAAAATTCATACACAATTCCCATCTTTCTTTTATTTCTTAATAATGTTGCAACAAGATAAGCCATATCTTCACAATCTCCTGATTTCTCGACTAATGTTTCTAATGGAAATTTTGCATATCCTCCTCCTTTATCTCTCTCATAGGTAACATTAGCTCGTACAAAATCCAAGATCTTTACATAATCAGTTTTTCTAAAATTTACTGGAAGATACCTTCTTATTTTAGTATTTTCAAACCCATCCAGATTACATGGTTCAGATAAAGTCATATTAAAGTTGGACTGTGGTGCATTTAGAATTATTTCAGTAAGCTCATTAAAAGTTTCGTTTGATGTTATAAAATAATCAAATGCATATTGAGACAATGCACCACGAGGGTTATTTACTAATTGTTTGTATTTCTCACGATCAATTTTAATTGATATTGCATCATTTTTATTGACCCCGACCCAAAGGTTTAATGTTGAAGGGATTTCTTCAAGAGTTATTTTTTCAGTAACTGGTTTTATTGCATTTAATTCTTTTAAACGAGAAGGGATTTTACAAATAAGATATGTTGATATTCCCAGAGCTACAGCTATATTTGCTATTTTCAACCATTTTAAAATTTCATTTTTCATCATTATTCAGTAATAATAGAAAACCTTTATAATCTTTGTGGTTTATATTTTTAATGAGATTCGCACTAATCTATTATCAGAATAATACAGCTGGAAAAAATATTGTAGATAGATTTAAAGAAACTGCGTTTTTACCGCATATCCCCATAATAGAAACAAAAAAAGAAGTGTTGTATATTGATATTATAAAAGAAAAATTTCCTGAATTAAAAAATATAGATTTCCTTGTTTTTCCATCTATCCATAAATCAAAAGATAATAAACCAGCATTATGTCTTCATGCTCCTGGAAATTGGAGAAATGCAGATTATGGTGGGAAAGAAGGGAAAGTATGCATGACATCTTCTTTTGTAATGAAATATCTTTTTCAGAAATTAAATAAAATATCAAAAGAAAATAATAAAGTTAAAGAAAAATATACTATAAGCTTAGAAGCAACGCATCATGGCCCATTAACGAATATCCCTTGTTGTTTTATAGAAATTGGCAGTAGTAACTTAGAGTATAATGACCAAGAAGCAATTGATGTTGTTACTAAAACGATTTTTTCTTTAGTAGATTACAAATCAGAAACCTGGATTCCTTCAATTGCAATTGGTGGCCCTCATTATGCTCCTAATTTTAATAAAATACAATTAAATTCTTCGTATGCAATTTCTCATATAATTCCAAGTTATTCCCTCCCATTAACTGAATCAATGCTAAAAGAAGCAGAAGAAAAAACAGAAGAACAAATAAAATACATCCTTCTGGATTGGAAAGGATGTGGAGTTTCAGAAGAAAGAAATAAAATGTTAGAAATAATAAAAAAGAATGCTTATAAATATAAAAGAACAGATAAGTTAAAAGGTTAGATAACAATATAACCTCCCAGTAAATTAAGTAATCCAGTTATAATAAGCCATAAAGCTACAAAATAGTTCAAAAATCTAGGCCATACTAAAATTAAAATTCCGAATATTATTGACAAAATTGCGCTAATAGCTAAAGTTGTAGTAACCATGAGATTTCACCTCCTTACATTGTTTTATAATTATCTTTAATTTATTAGTTTTTCTATAACAGAGACATAATTTATTGTACAACTCATGGAATTGCCAATAAAAAGGTTAGTTGTAATAAGGATTAAAAATAAAATCATAAGATTAATTAAATCCTAGTTCTTTATTGTATTATGAAAAAATGAAAAACAAAAAATTTGAATTTTTAGAGCATACTGGAGAGATTAAATTTCAGGCATTTGGAAAAACACTTAATGAAGCTTTTGAAAATTCTATCCTTGCTATTTCTTCTTTTTTATCGAAAGAACAAAAAATAAAAAATAAAATTATTAAAAAAATATCTGTTAATGGAACAGATATAAAATCATTATTATATAATTTTTTGGATGAAATGATTTATTTATTTGATGCAGAATTATTTATACCGAAAAATGCAGAAGTAACTATTAATGGCAATAAACTTACTGCAATTATCTTTGGAGATAAAACTTTAAACTATGAAGGATTAGATTACATAAAGTCAGTTACGTATTCAGATATGATAATAGAAAAAAATGAAAAAGGTTATATTATCCAGGTTGTTTTAGATGTGTGAAAAATGAAACTAAAAAAATCAAAGATTTTTAACTTTCATTTTTTCAATTAGGAGAATAAAAATGAAAACAAAGAAATTAAAAATTTCTAGCTTTCATTTTTAATAAGGGAAGATAAAAAATGAAAATAAAAAAAATATCTGAAAATGTTTATGAAATAGAAAAGGAAGAAGATATGCAGGTTTCTGCTTTAATTTTTGCGTCAGATGAATTATTTGAAAAAATAAAACAAGATAAAACTTTAGAACAGGCAAAAAATGTAGCAAAGCTTCCAGGAATAGTTAAATACTCTCTTACGATGCCTGATGGACATCAAGGTTATGGTTTTCCAATAGGAGGAGTTGCTGCGTTTGATGTTGAAAAAGGAATAATTTCTCCAGGAGGAGTAGGATACGATATAAATTGCGGCGTTAGATTATTACGGACAGGAATTTCAAAAGAAGAGCTTATGAAAAAAAGAGAAGAAATTTTAAAAGATATGTTTCAAAAAATTCCTAGCGGAGTTGGCCATAGAGGAGCATTAAAACTATCAGAGGCAGAGTTAGATGAAGTATTAAGAAAAGGGTCACAATGGGCGTTAGAAAAAGGTTATGCATTAAAAGAAGATATAGAAATGACTGAAGATTATGGTTGTTTAAAGCCTGCTGATGCTTCAAAAATAACTGAAAAAGCAAAAAAAAGAGGGATAAATCAATTAGGAAGTATTGGGTCAGGAAATCATTTTGTTGAAATAGAAGTTATTGAAAAAATATTCAATAAAAAAGTAGCAGATGTTTTTGGATTAAAAGAAAATGAAATTGTTATATTAATTCACACAGGTTCACGGGGATTAGGACATCAAACAGCATCAGATTACATACAGAAAATCGAGAAAGAATATGATTATATTTTTCCTGATAGAGAACTTATTTATGCTCCTTTAAATTCGCAGTTAGGAAAAGATTATATTGAGGCAATGAATGCAGCAGCTAATTTTGCATTTGCAAACAGACAAATAATAACGCATAATCTTAGAAAAACTTTTGAGAGATTCTTTCCGCAAGCGAGAATAGGTGTTGTCTATGATATTGCTCATAATATTGCAAAATTTGAATCGTTTGTTATAGATAATAAAAAAATAAAAGTATGTATCCATAGAAAAGGTGCCACAAGAAGTTTTGGACCAGGAAGAAAAGAAATCCCTGAAAAGTATAAAGAAATAGGGTGTCCTATTTTTATTCCAGGGAGCATGGGAACTTCTTCTTATGTATTAGTTGGAACGAATGAATCTGAAAAAATTTCTTTTTCTTCAACAGCACACGGAGCAGGAAGAGCATTTTCAAGAACTTATGCAAAAAAACATATCACAAAAAATGAATTAATGTCAGAATTAGAATCTAAAAATGTGAAAATCAAAGCAGGTTCTATTAAAGGAATGATTGAAGAAGCACCAGAGGCCTATAAAAATGTTGATGAAGTTGTGAGAGTTTCTGACGAATTAAACATAGGAAAAAAAGTTGCACAACTTAAGCCCTTGGCTGTGATGAAAGGATGACATTTTGTTAATCAAATAGAAAGATTTATAAATATAGGTTACTTTAAAATTACATAAAATATAATATAGGTAACTTTAAGATGCCAGAGAAAGAAAAAATAAAAAAAGCACTTTTTGAATCAAATCCCTGGTGGAGAAAAAAATTTGAAATAAATTACAAAGATAGAGAGATATATTCTAAATTGCAAAAATACTTTAATGCTAAACAGATAATCGCTCTCACTGGGCTTAGAAGAGTTGGCAAAACAACAATAATGCTAAAAATAATCAAAGAAAAGATTGAATCTGGTTTTTCTGCAAGCAATATTATTTATTTTAGTTTTGATACTTTTAGAGATATAGATATTTCTGAATTAATTGATATATATTCAAAAGAATATGAAAAAGACATTGAAAGCTCTAAATATATTCTCTTACTTGATGAAATTCAAAAAGTTGATAATTGGGAAGAACAAATAAAACGACTATACGATTTATATGCTAATTTTAAAATAATAATCTCTGGATCAGAATCTCTTTTTATAAGAAAAAAATCTAAAGAAAGTTTAGCAGGAAGAATGTTTGAGTTTAAAATAGAATCCCTCTCTTTTAAGGAGTTCTTATCATTTAAAGAAATGAATTTAAAACCATTTTCATTACATGAAAAAGAGTTATCAAAAGTTTTTGAAGAATTTATGTTTTCAGGGGGATTTCCAGAATTAGCAGATGTGAATGATAAAGATTTCATTAAAAATTATATAAGAGAGACCGTAGTAGAAAAAATTTTATTCAGGGATATACCTCTTATTTTTTCTATAAAAGACATTGCTATTTTAGAATCTATATTTAAAATTATATCAGCTAATCCAGGCCAGATAATAGAATTAAATAAACTTGCTTCTGAAGTTGGGTTATCTAGGAGAGTAGTTTCTTTATATATGGGTTACCTTGAGAGTTCTTTTTTAATAAAAAAAATATTTAATTTTTCAAAAAATCAAAGAAAAACTGCGAGGAAATTAAAAAAATATTATCCTTCTATTCCTGCTTTAGGATTTATTTATGGAACTGATGAAGTCAAACCAAAAATATTTGAGAATACTATAGTAATGCAAACAAAAGCTGATTTTTTCTGGAGAGATGCCTATAAAAATGAAGTAGATATTGTTTTACATGAAGGAAAGATAATTCCAATAGAAATTAAATATGGTGAAATAAATAATCTTGAAGGTATGCTTAAGTTTATGGATACTTTCAACGTTAAGGAAGGTTTTGTTATTTCAAGAGATGAAGAAAAGGAAAAAAATATTAATGGCAAGAAGATTTCAGTCATTCCTGTGTGGAAGTGGCTTTTGCGATAGAACCTTCAATTAATTTCATTTACCAATAAATTATTAAGATACATAAATTAAATTAATCGCTGCCACAACTTACAAAAGTATTTTCCTTATTTATAGTAAGATACTAAAAATCCTTTTGTTCGGGGAATCCAACAAAAATTATTTGAGTTTACTCCAATGTCCCATTGGATGTATATCTTGCGAAGCAATAAATCAAACGCCGCCACTGGGAATCGAACCCAGGAGACCAAAGGTCACGGATTAGCAATCCGTTGCTCTACCACTGAGCGATGGCGGCTTTCTCATTATTAAGAAAGTTAATGAACTTATTTTAGCTTTGTCGATTTAGTGTTTTAAGTTAATATTAAAATCGCTAAAGCGAGTTAGAAATATTAGTTTGTCAAGGTTTTTAAAAACTACTAAGTCATATTAGTATAATCTAAAGTGGATAAAAGTATAGAGGATTTTGAGAAACCTAAGAAATTAGAATCAAAGAAAGACTCTAGTGAATTTTCTTTAGGAATAAAAAATACCGACAATGAAAAACCGGAGGATTTTTTAAGCATCCAATTGGGAACGAAAAATTAAACCTAATTGGAGCAATTCAAATTAAAGCTTAAGATAGCTTTTTTAACTAGCAGATATTGCATTTTTTATGGAAATCTTAGTATCAATACGAAATAAAACGAATTCAGTTCTTTATAATAAAATTGTTAAACCTGTTTGTTTTATGTATGATGCTGAGCAAGTTCATAATTTTTTTACAAAAACTGGCAAATTCTTAGGAGACCATGCACTAACAAAGAAAACTATTTCAACCTTATTCAACTACCAAAATAAAAAACTAGAACTAAATATATTGGGTATAAAATTTAGGAATCCTGTCGGTTTGTCAGCAGGATTTGATAAAAATGCCGAACTCATCAGTATTATGGAAGATGTAGGTTTCGGATTTGTTGAAGTAGGAAGCATAACTGCTTTGCCATGCGAAGGAAATTCCGGAAAAAGAGTTGATAGAATAATAGACAAAAAAAGTTTGTGGGTTAATTTTGGTTTGAATAATAATGGTGTGAAGGAAATAACTAATCGATTAGAGAAAGAGAGATTTAACATTCCTTATGGTATAAGTGTTGCAAAGACAAATAGCAAGGAAACTGTTGATCCAGAAATAGGAATCAACGATTATGTTTCATCTTTGAAAGAATCCAAAAATGTTGGAGATTATTACACATTAAATATAAGTTGTCCTAATTCATATGGGGGACAGCCATTTGTTGATCCGCAATTGTATGAATCACTTTTAAGAGAAGTACATGAACTTAAAATAAAGAAACCGGTTTTTGTTAAGCTATCACCTGACTTAACAAAAAAACATATAGATAAATTGTTACAAATTTCTATGAAACATAAAATAAATGGGTTTATATGCACTAATCTTACTAAGAAACATAATCTAGGAAAAGGGGGATTATCAGGTAAGATTGTTCAAAAGAAGTCGAATGAATTAATTAAATATATTTACAAGAAAACAAAAGGAAAGTATATTATTATTGGAGTTGGGGGTATATTCTCGGCAGAGGATGCTTATAAAAAGATTAAAGCAGGAGCTAGCTTAGTTCAATTAATAACTGGCATGATTTATGAAGGTCCAGGACTGATAAGCAATATTAATTATAATCTAGTCAAGTTGCTTGAAAGAGACAGATATAACAACATTTCAGAAGCTATTGGAGTTAGTAATTATTAGTTCAATTTTTTACTCTTCTTTCAAAACCACAACATTTGTCATTCCTCTTCGTTTTCTTTCAACTAATCCTCTGCCTTCTAATCTGTCAATAATCCTAGTCATCTTTGCTTTTCCAAATCCTGTTTTTTCAATGAGATCTGCCTGAAAAATAGCCTTATTATCTTGAATTAGTTCAAAAACTTGTTTTTCATCTTTTTTTAAACCTGATAAGTCAATTTTTTTCTTAGGTTTTCTTTTTTCAATTGTTTTAGTTTGTATAACAATTTCTTTTTGAGGTTTAGAAAATACCAAGATAAAACCAACAATTATCAATAAACCAACTATGCTTAAAGCAAGATAGGTTTGTTGCTGAACATTTTTACTCATGGGGCAAATGCTTCCATCATGAGCTAATCCACAAGAAGATTTTATTATTTCCTTCATTGCCGAATTAAACATAAATATAATTAAGATAATTAAAATTGAAATTCCAAGTAATAAATATCCTACATATTTGTTTTCCATTTTTTGATTACATTATAAAAATGGAAAGCTAGAAATTAAGATCATATCTGTTTAATTTCTTTGTTTTCCATTTTTGGTTAAATATTAATTTCAAATTAATTTCAGTTTAAAAACATTGCGTAATACTAATAGTGAAACTAGTTTCACAAAAGCGCTTATATAAAACTATTTCTTATGAAAATAATGGAAAATGAAAACCCAAACAAAGTGAAAGGAGGAAAGACCAACACTGAGCTGTATGTGCAGTTAGGAATAATTGCTGTTTTAGTAATAGTAATTGCATTTAATGCTGGAAAAGTTTATAACTCTGGAACAGGGTTAGTTACTATTGGATCAGTATCTGCATCTGAAATAATCCCTAAAGGAGTTCCTGCAGTTTACGGAAAAGAATTAGGAGTTAGCTATGATGATGTTTCTCCAAACAATCTGCAATTAGCTGATATAACAATAAATAAACTAACTCAATATGAAAATAAAGAGCTTACGAAAGAACAGATGGAGAGATATATAAAAATTGGCAGCTCAATTAGTTGCGAGTATTGTTGTGGTGCAAAAGCCATTATATTTTCTAATGGAGAAAGAGCATGTGGTTGCGCCCATAGTTATGCTATGCGTGGATTAGCAAAGTATCTTTTAATAGAGCATCCGGACATGACTGATGAAGAAATTTTATCAGAACTTGGAAAATGGAAAGTTCTTTTCTTCCCAGAAATACATGAACAAAAAGCTCAAGTGCTAAAATCTCAAGGTATTGATCCAGGTAATTACATTAATCTTGCGTCTAATCTATATAGAGGAATTGAAAAAGGACAAACCAGCAGCGGTGGAATGGTCGGAGGATGCTAAGATGAATAATTTATTTTCTGTTTTTTTTACATTTAGCTTCTTAGCATTTTTTTCCTCTATTAATTCAGGAGGTTTAAAATGAGAATAATATTGGTTATTTTAGTAATCTTATTGTTTGGTATTAATTTTATTCAGGCACATGGAGAAGGCAATTTTGAATTTGCTAATTATTTTAATATGAAACAAATGCATTCTGGAAAAATTTATGAAAGAATGAATAACTTGATGATTTCTGATAATTCTGATTCATTAAAGAGAATGTATAATCATATGGGAAATATATTTCATAATCATGAATCTGGGATGAATAGTATGATGAACACAAGAAACATGATGAATATGGGGATGATGGGAGGAATGCATTAAAATGGATTGTTGTAGTACTAAAAATAATAATAGTAAATTAGAAAATAGAAAACTGAAAGGAGGTCAAAGAAATATGAACTCAAGGATTACTTTGTGGGTGGTTATTGGCATTCTTTTTGTTATTGCTTTGTTTTTTATATTTAGAGCAGGAGCTGGAAGTGCTGAAATATTGCAAACAACAGGAAGTGCTGTAAAAACCTCTGCATCATCTGGAATGGTTGGCGGTTGTTAATTGTAATGAAAAATGGGAAAGAAAATAGTTGTGTTGGTAATAGGTATCACAATTTTTATTGGAATATTATATCTAACTTTTGGTAGTAGAGTAAACGGTTTTGTAACCATTAGCGATTACGAAGGCAATATGAAAATATATAAATCAGGTAATTGTGGATGTTGTTCAGTATATTCAAATTACTTCAGAGGCAAAGGGAATTCAGATGTTGAGATTATTAATTTAGAAAATCTTAATTCAGTGAAAGAACAATATGAAATCCCTTCTTCATTAGAAAGTTGTCACACTACTGTTATTGGAAACTATTTTGTCGAGGGTCATGTTCCCCTTGAAGCTGTTGAAAAATTAATGAAGGAAAAACCGGATATTAAAGGAATTGCAATGCCAGGAATGCCTTCAGGATCTCCTGGAATGACTGGAGCAAAAAAAGGAGATTTTGTTATTTACGCAGTAAATAATGATGGCAGTTATGGTGAATGGATGAGAATATGAAAATTATTTTATTTTTTTCTGTTTTTATTATATTCTTTATACCACTTATTTCTGCTCATTGCCCTCTATGCACAATTGGAGCTGGAGCTGCAGCAGCAGGAGCTGTTTGGCTTGGAGTTAGCAAAATAGTAGTAGGTTTATTCATTGGAGCTTTCGCTATGTCTATGGGAATGTGGTTTTCCAAAATACCCAAAAAACAATATTTTCTTTTTCAAAAAACACTTATAATAGGGATTATTTTTTTAACTACAGTTCTTCCTTTATCCTTTATTTTTAGTTCAATAAAACCTTTGTATATTCCTATAGGGAATTATGGAATAACCTATGCGGTTAATTATTCTTTAGTAAGCAGTTTTTTTGGAGGTTTCATAACTTTTATCTCTCCAGAATTAAACAGAAAAATTAAAGAAAAAACCGAAAAGAATTTCCCATATCAAGGAATAATATTAACTTTTATTTTATTATTACTATTCGCACTTATAATACAATTTACGCTATGAAAGCAACAAAATTAAAATTTTGAGCTTCCATTTTTTATATAAAAGAAAGACAAAAAAATGAAAGTAAAAAACTTTATTAAAAAAATAAATGAAATAAAAGAAAGCTCAAATTTAGATATTTCTGCCTGGGAGGATTTATCAATAGGCTTAATGAATCTGGTTAGCTTGGAAGAACATAGCTTTTTTAGTTTTGTTAAAACTAAAGATGAAAAATATCTAAAAATTCTTAAAACAGTGAGGGAATTAAGAAAAAAGCTCTTAGCTTTAATAGTTAAAAAAGATGATGAGAGTGAGACATGGTGCATGAGCAAGCATTTCCTTGCCAGCTCAATGAGACTATTTGAAGTTGGGAATAGATTATTGAACGAAGGGAAGGATAAAGAAGCGAGAGAAATGTATGAAGATGCAGCAGAATTATATGGCTTATTTTGGAGTTTAAATATTGATTCTAAAAAGAACATAAAATTAGAAAAAGAAAGTGAGAAAACCGGAATATTTCAGTCTATTAAAAAATTATTAGAATGTTGTAAGGAATAAAATGGAGAAAAAAAGCAATGCAGTAGTATATGGTATACTTGCAGGAACAGGACTGTTGGTTTTTTATTTAACTTTTATTTCAATTTTTCAAGGAATTGAGTTTGCTTTTCTAAGTTTGAGAAATTTGTGGTATTTTATTTTTCCATTGGTTATTGGTTTTGGAGTTCAGGTCGGATTATTTACATCTATAAAACACACCGCACAATTAAATGGAACTGTTGCTGGAACAGGGACTATTTCAGGAGGAAGCATGGTTGTATGTTGTAGCCATTTTTTATTAAATATGATTCCTATTGTAGGGGCATCTGCTTTAGCTTTATTTTTGGTTAAATATCAAACATGGTTTTTAGTAATCGGAATTATATCTAATATTCTTGGTATAACTATCATGTTAAAACACAAAAAAAGAATGGAGGTAATGTGAATGGATAAAAAAATAATTTTGTATATTTTAGTTGGTTTGTTGCTTTTATTGATTTTAGTTATGACTTTTTTCCCAAATGCTATTTACGCGTTTAAAGATTCAGTTAATTCAAGAGAAGATAAGTGTCAAGCTCCGCCTGGACAAACAGAAGAAGAATGGAGAGAGCACATGTCCCATCATCCTGATTTATATAAACAGTGTTTGTGAGATATTGGAATAGCCCTTGATTTTTTTTGACATAAGAAAGATTAAAATTTTGACATAAGAAAGATTAAAAAAGAGGAATAATAATTAGTTATATGAATAAAACTATAATATTCTTAATTATATTCATGATTTTAATTTCTGCTATAATTGGGCTAGTTAAATTATTTTCTGAAGATGATAAAGAAAATTTGATTGTTATAACTAATATTTCTCATTTATCTGTAAAAGGAAATCAAATTGTAACTGATAACAATACCCCTATAATATTAAAAGGGGCGGCTATAGAAGATCCTTCAATCTCGTCGAGAGAGGTATTTTTTGGTTCAAATGTAAAGGACATAAAAGATTTTGCAGACTGGGGTTTTAACTTAATCAGAATACCTATTCATCCTGAAGAATTTAAGAAAGATAAGAATTATCTAATAAAATATGTAGATCCAATTGTCAAAAATTCTGAAGGAAAAGGGATTTACATTCTTTTAGGATGGCATGCACATGGAAATCCATTTACTGGTGAAGTAGAATTAAAAGAAGATGGATTTCCAGATACACAAGTTAAAACTGACTTAAATTTGACTAAAGATTTTTGGATGTCAGCAAGTAAAAGATATTCAGGCAATCCTGCAGTTCTCTACAGTATATTTAATGAGCCAGCTTTTATGAATTGGAGTGAATGGAAGAATGGAGCAGAAGAAATTATTAAGGTTATTAGAATAAATGACCCAAATAAAATCATATTTGTTTCAGGAACTGAATGGGCTGCGGATTTAAGAGATGTTGGTAAAAATCCAATTAACTTGGATAATATAGTATATGAAGTCCATCCTTACCCATCAGTTTACTGGTATTCTAAAGAGAATTATTCTTCAACTTGGGATGAGCATTTTGGATATCTAACAGATAAATATCCTGTTTTTATTGGTGAATTTGGATATCAATCGAATAGTAGAATTGAAAATATTAATTCTAGTACTGAAAATTATGGCATTTCACTTATTGAATACATAAACAAAAAAGAGATATCATGGTCTGCATGGATTTGGAGTGATACATGGTATCCGCCAATGTTAAAGAACTGGGATTATGAACCCACTGAATTTGGCGCACTTGTTAAAAAATCATTGAATCAGGAATAATTTCATAAGATTATAAAGATTTAACTCAAAAATGTGAATATTTAGAATTTAGCGTGTTTATCAAATTGATTTATTTTCTTCTTAGCAGATTGCAGAAATCTTTTTGTGCCTTGAACTTTTATAGCAAATAAATCAGCATCTCTTTCTTCATTATTAATTGATTTTCTTATAGAAGAAAAATAAGAAAGTGGAGAAAACCTTTTTATTTGATTAAGTGAAAACTTCCAAATTGAAGATTTATTTTTTATATGATATAATTCATGTAACAGAACTGCTTGCATTTCTTTTTTGTTTAAAATTTCTAAAAGCCCAACTGAGAAAAATATTGCTGGCTTTATATTTGTTATAGAGTAAGCGAGAGGGGTAGCTTCATTGAGAGAATAAACAGAGGGTTGGGTAATACTAAAATGATTTGTCCATTTTTTTAAAAATCTATTTTGTTCACTATTTTTTATCTCGTTGGATTTTGTTGCCCAAGGGTAAATATAAGGGATTACTAAAAAACCAGTAAATATCGATAGTGTATACCCGCCACTTAAACTGTATATTATCAATTTTGGTGTGCACATAAAAACAGGCATTACGCAGTTCCATAGAAATGCAGCAAATATAAAAGGAGAATAAAAGAAGAATATATGTGAATAGAGATAAGTTGTCTTTATCCTTATTTTATTAGTTTTTATAAAAAGAATAAAAAAAGAAATTGAAGCAATAAAAGAGAAAATTAGAATACCGATTAGCAAAGGATGCATGAATAGATGATTAAAATATACATTCCACATTGATAATTGTTCTACAATTTTCATTTTCTCTTTTGTTTGGTAACACTCTCATTAAAATAAACAATTGCTTTCTCACCAAATCTTTTAATAAGAGAATTAACAGTGTTCTCCACGACGCTCCTTTCAAATTTTTCTATATTTAACTGCAACCTATAAATGAATCTTATACCTCCCCTAGCTGTTTCAGTTTCTCTAGTTAAAATTCCTTTCTTATATAACCTATCAAGGATCACAGGAATACTGCTTCTTGATACTTTTTTATTTTTATTAACTAAATTATAGACAGTTTGAGAAGAATATTTTTTATTTGGCTTTAGTGATTTAATGATAAATGATTCTAAGGGACTTAGTGATTTTATAATATCATCTGTGAATAGGTAATGTTTTACCATGGATATTATTAGATATAGCTTATTTAAATATTTTACTACAAAAACTTGTAATAGTTAATAGAAATATTTATAAAGTTACTATTACAAGTTTTTGTAATGGTTGAAAAAAACGAACTCGAAAAGAAAGAAAGCTTGTTTGAATACAATTATAATATTATAAAGAAAGATAAAAAATTCTTGTTTATTCTTTTTATAGGTCTCTTCGTAGTTTATTCTTTTTTGTTCGGTCTATGGAAAATTCCGATTGTGAATTTTGGGATTAATAGGTTATCTGCTGTTGGGATGTGGGATTATCTTTTTCTTTCTGGAACTTCTGCTTTAATTTCTGTATTTGTTGTGTTATGGAGGCATGAAAGAAAGAGCCAAGTTCAATCTCTAGCTACTGTCGGTGTAGCAGGCGGTGGATTAGCCGCTTTCTTGGCTGGAATTTGTCCTGTATGTCAGAGCATAGGATTGGTTGCATTTGGAACAACTTTCTTGAATATTCCAACTACTTTTTTAACGCCTTACTTAGGAATTTTCAAAACTATTTCTATAGGTTTACTGGTATTAGCTGTTTATCTTAAAGCAGATAGCGTTTATACAAAAACTTGCAAAGATTGTTTAATCTCTCCTCAAGAGAAAAAAGACGATAAAAAAGATCCTCTGTTATTTAAAAATAATTATGTTCTAGGAGGAGTAGTTGTTATAACTTTGCTTCTTTTCTTTAATCAATTAATGATTCCCAACGCTTTTGCAACTGTTTCTGGCGGAGGCGGGACCGTTAATCTAGGAAATTTTGAGTATGGTTCAAAGATAACACTAAAACCAATGCCCTTGGCTGTAGGAGAGCAACCAAAGATAACAGGTTATAAATCAATAGTAAAACCACTTCCAACAATAAGTGAATTGTCTATTGTTCCTTCTACAGGAGATGCTGTACAGGATTTATTAAATAATATTGTTCCGACTGGAACTCCTTGGTATGGAGAACAGGCAGGAGCAAGTTTTGATGATCCGATTGCTGCTCAGAATAAATGGGCAACCTATAAATCATTGCAATTAACCTCTACTGAACAAGAAAGATGGAACAGAATTGCAAACTCTTTTACTTGTGATTACTGTTGCGGAAGCCCGCAAAATCCAACAATAATAACAAGATGTGGTTGTGCACATGCAGCAGCTGCTCAAGGAATGGCTAAATGGTTTGTAAAGTATTACGGAGATAGTTATTCAGATGAAGAAATTTACGGTGAAATGGCAAGGTGGTATGCTTTATGGTATCCAAAAGGAACAATAGAAAGAATTATTTTGGAGGCTCAGTAAAATGAAAATGAAAGGAGGAAAAGAAAAATGGAGAGAAAAGAAATTTTGGTTATTGCATTGATAGGGGTAATGTTGCTCGCTGTTGGACTTCAAACGATCCAGTTAGCTGGTTTAACCACAGCACAGGTTAGTGTTCCATCTTCAGGAGGAGCGCCTGTAAAAGCTGCATCTACAAGTGGCGGCTCATCACCATCAGTGCCGTCTAACTTAGATAACCTTCCTTCAATGGTTGGAGGTTGCTAACTTATCTGAATTTATTTATTTTTAATTGAAATTTTGTCAAAGGAAAATGGAAAAGGAAAAAACAGAAAGGAATTCGTTAAATAAAATTTTTATCATAGCAATGGTCTT
>JAGVWY010000003.1 GCA_018304055.1 Candidatus Pacearchaeota archaeon | reverse complement strand
CAAAGGCAGCTATATTTTTATTATTAAATTAAAGACAAAGTCTTTAATCTATTTTTCTAGAATTCTCATGACATCTTTGCATAAATCCAATTTCCGAAGGAAATCTAGCAAAGTTCTTCTTAGAGAATTTTGTTAACAAAAACTTCTTGTATATTGCTTGAAGTTTTTGGGACAGAAATTTCGTTACAATCACTTACTCGAAATTTCTGTATTCCTATTTTTTCAAAATTCTCTATAACTTTTTGCTATTTTCCCCTTCCCATTCCTGCTCTCACAGAAGGCCTGTTTTTATTCATAGGATTTTTACTTCTTAATCCTCTTGATTTTTTTCCAGCACTTGTTAATCCTCTGTATACTCTTCCTCTGTTTTTCACACTGCAAATCCAATTTATTGTTGGATCATTTTTTATTTCAGGTTTATCAGGATCAACTAAAATAATCTCGTAAAAATAATGTTTCCCATCTTTAGCTAAATAATAAGAATTTAACACCTCTAAATTAGGAAATTTTTTTTGAGCTCTAACTTCACTAACCCATCTATAACTCATTTTTAATACTTTCATAATAGTCATTCGTTTACTTCTTCTTCCTTTTCGTGGCCTTGGCTTTGTTCTTCCTCCTCTTTTAACTCTAACTCTTACAACAACAAAACCATTTTTCGCTTTATAACCAAGACTTCTTGCTCTATCTAATCTTGTGGGTTTTTCAAGTTTCTTAACAGTATTATCTTTTCTCCATTCAACCATTTGCTCTCGCAATCGAGATTTATCTGGTTTTTTCCATATCTGTCTTAAATGATGATATAATCCCTTTGTCATTTTTATTTTTAATAAACTCAATAGAAAAAGAGGATTTTTAAATGTATTTGTATGAATTATTTTTTCTTAGATTTAACTTTTTCAATAATTAATCCTAAAATTGCTCCAAGTAAAAAATAGAAAATCACTGTTGAAAAGTATCTATAAAAGTCTAGAGTTAATCGTTTAGGGCACCAGCTATAGTCTTCTCCAAGAAGAGATTGATAAATACAATCAGTTATTCCTAAAGGACTTAGGAATATTTCACCTGGAACTTTAATGATTAAATCTATTGTATCTCCTGTATTAGAATAATATCCAAAAAAATCTCCGAAAAATAATCCATCTATCAGAATTAAAATTATATTAATTATTAAAAATATTAACCCACATTTTAACCATAGTTTCATTAGAAAGATAAAATATATTACTATAAATATTCATTTAAATTCATTTCCAAGCTTTTGTCTCACATGAAAAACCAATTCTAGAAATTCTTTTTCCTCAAAATGCCCTCTAGTCTTATATTCATGATATTCTGTATCTAACATCTCATTAATGTATCTAAATTCTTCTTTATTAATATAAGGGTCATCAATTGAAGCAAATTGAATAATCCAATTGGCATTTTTCTTAATTTTATCCCATTGCCATGGTTCATTATAATATCCGCTTGCTTTTTCTTTTTTATCATTTAAATCAGTATAACAAGTTCCTACTAATACAGCTCCGAAAATTTTATGAGTTTCTAAATATCTCATTATAGCAACTGCTCCAGATGAATGACCAATTAGAATAACATCTCCTTCACCAACGTTTTCTTTAATGAAAGGTAACCAATATTCCTTTCTTGCTAAATCAGGATCAGGCATATTTTCAGCTACAACTTTAATCCCTAATTTCTCTAATTCTTTCTTAACATACAAATACCAATTTGTAGAAATATCTGTGTTATTATTTCCTGGAATAATCATAGCTTTCATAAGATTAAGTCCTCGGGTTTAGTGATGTACTATGTTTTTTGTTATTTTCTTCTATACTATAACCATAATAAAATAATTCAAAGACAATATCGTACAATTCAAAAGCTCCTGCAACTCTAACATTTAACTCAGTTTCAACATCATATGCAAAATCTTCAACTTGAGGATTCTTATCACTTAAACTAACCCAAGATAGCTCCTCTAAATTTAAATTTAAACTAGGTCTTTCTGCTTCTAATTTCTCCCATAATCTCTCAACAAAAGGATATTGTCTATTTGCATTAATAAAATCCCTAAATTCCATTTCAAAAAGTGGTCCCGCCAAGATTTGAACTTGGGACCCCTACCTTATCAGAGTAGTGCTCTAACCAGGCTGAGCTACGGGACCCTAAAGAACTAAGATATTTAAAGTTATTTAAAACTTTCTTTTAAATAAAAGATACTTTTTGACATGTTTATAAGAGTTCCTAAATTTTTTTATCTTCTCACTAAAGCCAACAAAAAAATTATTATAGTTGAGGAATCAACAATCAAACAAAAAGAACATAACATTTCTAAAACAAAAAACTGAATATAAATAAAATACAGCGAGAATAATACCCCTATTAATGAAAGAATTTTAAAATATAATTTATATCTATCATTTTTGAATGATTTTATGTAAATAAAAAGTAAAATAGAAAATGCAATAACTCCTATTAAACTTACAGGAATTCCTAATAAATATCCATACTTAGATCCTTGAACTTTTAAACAAGATTCTCCTGTTAAGCAAAAACCTTTTCCATCATCAAAAATAGGATAATAGACATACAAGGAAATAAGAATATTGATTATGATTAATGTTATTATGATATAAGGGATTATTTTTTTCATTTTGATAGCTATAACATTAAAGGTTTAGTATTTATATCCTAATTTTTTTGTTTTAGTCATTCTTTCTTTATTGGCGATCTCGTTTAGATTTAATGGTTTTTCTGGTATAATTCTTTCAATGATATATCCTTCTTTCTCCAATGCTTCAATTTTCTTAGGATTTCCTGAAAAAGTTTTAATTTTTTTATTTAAATTTAATTCTTTTAATGCCTTAATTTCAATTTTGTAGTCTCTGTAATCTGTTTTAAACCCTAACTTCTTAAATGCCTCAACAGTATCAACTTTATTAGTTCTTTCTACTTCCATAGCTTTAATTTTATTTTTTAATCCAATCCCTCTTCCTTCTTGGTAAGAATAAATTATAACACCATTTCCATTTTCTTGAATTAAACGCATTGTTTCTGTAATTTGATGGGAACAATCACAGTGCAAGGAACGAAATGCCTCTCCAAATAGACATGCAGAATGTAGTCTAACAATTGGTTCATTATGTTGTAAATCTACTTTAAAGTCTCCAAATTCAGTTTTTATTATAGTTGAAGCAGTTATTGCCATCATCAATAAAAATAAAAAATATTTATAAGCTTTTAGCTCATGAAAGATTGAAGTTCTAAAATAAGAATTTCATTTTTTAAATCATATCTCATAACTGGAAGATTGACTTTTAGATTCTTATGATAAATTTGGTTATCAGATAAAGCTTTTATCTCAATAGAATTTTCAAGCTGATTAATCAGTACATCATCTACTGACTTTACACCAGGCACAGGTATTTCATAAACTATTCTTCCAGACAATCTTTTTAATCTGGCTTCTGGCTCTTTCTTGGGAAGAGTCGAAGCATTCTTAAGTTTCTCCTGGATAATGCTGTCTTTTCTTACTCTCACAAAAGCTTCTTTCCCTATTTTTTCAGGAAGAACTCTTTTTCCATTAACAAAAAATTGGATATTTAGTCTATTATGTTCTTTAGAAGACTCCTTTGCCTCCCTTAGCAACTCTTTCTGGAATGATTTCATCTGTTTCTCTAAAATCCTCATGGCATTTTCAAAAAGATTACCAACAGGATTTCTTGAAAAAGAAATATCAGAATCAACAAAATCATTTCTTCCTAAAAAACCATAGTCTTCTTTATCATGAACTGTTTTTAAACTTTCCCCGCAAAAAGGACAATAATCATAATCCTCTTTAACTTTGTTTCTACAATGTGAACAATATCTTCCGAACATTCTATTAAAAACAAATGAGACTTTAAAAATATTATGATTCATCAAAAAAGAAAAGATTTTTGTGGCTTAAAAGACTTTACGATTTTTACAAAATTTTTTAAACATAAAGAACATATTATAATAATTAATAAGAGGTTGAAATGGATGAAAGTAGTATAGAATTAAGAAAAAAAGAACTTTCTAAAAAATATAATATAGATTTTGATAAGTTAGAGGAAGAACAAAAAATGCTCGCGAAAAATCTTGTTATTAAAGACAAAATAGACTTCTCTTTAGCGGAAAAGTTTGGGGCATTTGATACTATGTTTATAAAAAATAACATATTATGCTGCTTTATAGTATGTGATAAAAATTATGAAATAATAGACAGAACTTATGTGTTTGAAAAAGTCAAATTTCCATACATTCCAGGATTCAGAGGTTATAGGGAATTGCCTACAATGATCAAAACCATGGAAAAAATAATCGAAAAACCAGATGTTATTTTTATATCTGCTCAAGGAATAATACATCCAAGGCTAGGATTAGCAAGCCATTTCGGGCTTTCTACAGGAATTCCTTCTATAGGAATTTCAAATATTGTAATAGACTGTGATATTACTGGAAAAAAAGATGGAACCGATATACTGAAAAATGGAAAGAGAGTAGGAAAGGTTTTGGTTGGAAAAGAAGGAAGTAATCCTCTTTATGTTAGTCCGGGAAACAATATCTCCATAAAAACCTCTTATGAATTATCAAAAAAACTTATTGTTTTTCCTCATAAAAGACCAGAACCTCTTCACATAGCTTCTAAATACGCCAAAAAAGTTAAGAAAGAAATTTCTTAAGTATACTTCTTAATAAAAGGAAAAACAATTCGTATAATTAAGAGAAAAATAGATATCATTAAAAAACTCAAAATTGAAATATAAATGAAATAAGATCCAAGATTATAACTATTATCTATAGAAGACTTTGAATAACCACGTTTTCCGGAAGAAAATTCGTCAAAGACTTCAAAATCGAAGATTTTGAATGTATCAGAGAACTTGTTCTCTGAGTCCTTCTTAGAGAATTTTGATTTTTCGAGTTTTTCAAAATTGTCTATATCAGATACAACTTTCCCGCTAATTGGCTGGACAGATATAATATCAAGAAGGTTAAAAACAATCAGAACAGAAATTAAAGTAATTGAAATATACATAAAGGCACGATAGTAGGTATGTTCAAATATCATTTTCTTATCCTCTTTATATCCTCTGAATCAATATCAACTGTCAGATAATCACCTTCTTTTAAATCAAATCTATCTATAGTATCTTTCGGGATAGTAACTACATACGAGTTTCCAACTTTCCTAAGTTTAACATCAAATTTCCTTTTTGACATTTTTTATAATAACACTCCATTTTAATATTATAGAACACTAAGGGAAAAAATCCCTTAGTGCACCTCTTTATCCCTTTCAGAGCTGTATATATAAAATATATACAATTTATAAATGTTTCTCTCTTCATAAAAAAACATATGTATATACAAAGTATATGTGTATACTAAAGATATACATATCTTTGAAAGATACAAAAAGAAGATATACAAAGTGTAACAGATAAATCTTTTTAAACTATTTCTGTTTTCGGTTCTTTTTTTATACAGAAGTTTTGATTTAAATTTAGCGAAAGATTATTTTAAGTATACTGGAGGCGCTGCGAAAAGGTCTACTTTTAATTGAGTCGAAGTTGAACTAAATTGTTTTGTTATTATTCTTAGCGTATCCAATACACTTTCAACTCTAACATAAACCTTTCCATCATTATCGAATACCGGATACACTCTTACGTCTTCAGCTCCATCTTTTGATACCCTTACTATTTCTGTTTTTCCTTTAGCACTCTTATCCTTAGTTTCAGTAGCAACTCTAACACCTGATCCCCCCCTTATATATTCATATGGTTCTTTAAAGGCCAATTCTTTTAGTATATCTAAATCTCCATTACTTGCTACGATATTCTTTGTTTCCCTTCCGACTAATCCAGAATAAATTTTTCCATGTTCAGTTGATGGCCTGGGGAAAAAAAGATACCTCACAGCAGATCCATCGCTTAATTCATAATCAAAAGCTTGACTTTCTTCTAATCCTGCAGGGCTTACACCATACCTATTTATTATGCCTTGCTCGAAAACTACTAAAAACGAGTTTATACGACTTCTTAAACTTCTAGCATCATGAAAACCATCAGCATTTTTTGCATTAATTTTAGCAAATCTCTTAAGTTCTAGATATACACGCATTTCTTCAACCTTCTCATCTAGTTGAAGTTTTTTATCAGTCTCGGAATCATTTACCGCCAAATCTTGTCTATTAAACCTAGTTGAATTTTCGCTTACAAATCTATTCATTTCATCTAGAAGGTATTCAATAAAAATATAAGCATCTGTGTCAACTTTTCTACTCCCTTCCCGAGTTACTCCTACTTTACTATCTGCTATTACAGTATCTAGAAAACTTTTAGTTAATGATAAAACAGTTTCATATGACGTACGAGTAGTGGGATATGCACTAACAACGAATTTTCTGCCATTAAGAAGTCGGTCAGTTGAGTACCTACCATTCAGAATTCCCTCTGAATCTAAGCCTACTTCTCTTACTGCTTCAGTAAAAGCTTTTTCTTTGAATGCTGTGCTGAAAGGCTCTATTACATAATCATCCAAAGTAGGGTTAGCAGTTCTTCTTCCATAATCAAATGATCTTGCATTTAGTTCTTCTACTTCCTCTGGACTTAAACCTGTAGCAAGTTCTCCGCCAGTTTCAACTATTGAAGGTAGCTTTATTATCCTTGAATTTGTTCTTTTCATTTTAATCCTCCAAACCTCAAGAATTTCCAAGAGGTTATTATCAATCACTTCCTTTTTATATTATGTAAATACTTATTTATTTATAAATTATATTGTTTTATAGAACACAACTCTCCCATTCCTACAGATATTTAGTCTGCTTCGCAGTAATTTATGGTAGAGTAGTAAAAACCATAGTATCAATGGAATTTTCGGCGACGAAAAAACTCTGCGGACGCAGTTTCTCCTGCTCTCCCAAATGCCTCACCATCTCTCAATAATTTCTCAGCAATAATTTCTCAGCTCTGATCTTTCACCATATGGGAAAAATCTAGAGGAAATTTTTAAAGGGCTCAGCACTTCGCTTAATCGCATACGTCATCAAACCATACATGGAGCAAATTGAAGAAGACGAAGGCCTCGTAAGTATGGTGATGAGATAATTAGCTTTTTATATATGCTATTTCTGTCTACTGTATGAAAAATAAATTTTACATTACAACAGCTATTGATTATGTTAATGCAAAGCCACATATTGGACATGCATTTGAGAAAGTAATAGCCGATGCTATAGCTCGCTGGAAGCATTTGCAAGGATATAAAATTTGGTTTGTAACAGGAACTGATGAAAATGCGCCGAAAAATGCACAAGCAGCAAAAGAATTTGGAATAGAAACAAAAAAATTTGTGGATGAAAACTCTAAGATTTTTATTGAATTATGCAAACGATTGAATGTAGAATATAACCAGTTTATTAGAACTACTGAATTGGCTCATATAAAAAAATCCCAGGAAATTTTCAAAAAAATTTATAATAAAGGAGATATATACAAAGGAAAATATGAAGGACATTACTGCGATGGATGTGAATCCTTTATAACAGAGAAAGAATTATTAGATGGAAAGTGTCCTGAACATAACAAGATTCCAAGGTGGATTTCAGAAGAGGCATACTTTTTTCGATTAAGCAAATACAAAAATCAGATTCAGAAATTCGTCAAAACGTTTATTATCCCTGAATCTAGAAAAAAAGAAATAATTTCACGTTTAGAAAACGAGGAATTAAAAGACATTTGCGTTTCAAGGACAAACTTGGACTGGGGTATTGATAATCCTATTGATAAAAAATTTAAAATTTATGTGTGGATAGATGCTTTAATCAACTATTTAACTGCAGAAAATGGCAACTGGCCAGCAGATCTTCACGTTATTGGGAAAGGAATTAATTGGTTTCATTCTGTTATCTGGCCAGGAATTTTATTATCAGCAGAAATTGAACTGCCAAAAAAATTATTAGTGCATGGATATTTAAATATTAAAGGCCAGAAAATTTCAAAAAGCCTTGGAAATGTTATTGACCCTATTGGGCTCACTAAAAAATACAGTGCAGATTCAGTGAGATATTCTTTATTAAGATGCTCTGTATTTGAAGATTCAGATTTTTCTGAAGAAATTTTAGTTGAAAGACATAATAATGAATTAGCTAATAAACTCGGAAATTTAATTTCAAGAACAACGGCTTTAGCTGAAAAATATGGCATTGAAAAAACTGAAAATAAATTATTAAAGAAATTAAATCTTAAAAAAATAGGGAAACTGATAAATAACTATGAATTAGATAAAGCTCTAAGCGAAATATTTTCTTTTATTGATTCCTGTAATGAGTACATACAAGAAAAAAGACCATGGGAATCTGAAACAAAAAATAAAGAAAAAATCCTATATGAACTAATTGATAGCATCAAAGTCATAGTAATTTTATTATGGCCTTTTATTCCTGAAACTAGTGAAAAAATTGCTAAACATCTAAAATTTAATATTGATTATTCAGAAATTGATAATCCATTAAAAATAATATCTATAAAAAAATCTGAGATTTTGTTCAAGAAGATTTAAAAACAAAATAGCAAATCCAAACACTAGAAATGAAAGTAGCGATTGTTTTATTGAGTGGAGGATTAGATTCATGTATAGCAGCTACTATGAAAGCTAAGGAAAAAGATACAGATATATATTTATTATCCATTGATTATGAATCTCCTCCTTCTAAAAAAGAACAGGAATCAAGAAATAAAGTTGTATCTTGGTTAAAAACAAATTTTAGCAATGTTAAGCAATATGAAGAACTAAAAATAATAGGATATATGAAGCTAAGAACAATTGAAAAGCAAAGTTTAATCCCTCAGGGATATCCATTTACAAGAGATGAAACATTTATGCTTTTAGCAGCTTCTTGGTTAGAAAGACTACTTATAGAGAATGACAATTATAAAAATGGAGAAGTAGTTATTGCAACCACAAAAGAAGATACATTTAATTTTGAAGATATACTTCCAGAAATCTATACCTCTCTTAATGAAATATTAGATACTAAATATTCAAATAAAGTCGGTAAATATATGAAAATTTCTACCCCCTTAATTCATATGATGAAACATGAAGTAATCAAAAAAGGAATCGAATTAAAAGTTCCATTAGAATTAACATGGTCATGTTATTTTGGAGAAGAATATCCTTGTCAGAAATGTGATCAGTGTAAATGGAGAGCAGAAGCTTTTAAGAAAGCTGAAATTAAGGATCCTTTATTCAGAAAATAAAAGCGTAAATTATAAATTCTTTAATATCCTAATTTAAAGTAAGATGCATGAAATTTATGATACACTCGAGAAAATTGTTGCTTATTTACATGAACATGGAGATAACAAGGTGATTTCTGGAATAAACGGAGTATTGCCAAAGACATTATTATACAATGAGCAAACTAGGACAACACGATTAGATGATTTAGTAATTAAATTAATTGATGTAACAAAAACAACTATTTATGGCGAGATTAATGTTATATCCGAAGAATCATCTGAGAGAAAATTAGAAATTTACTGTAATAATGAATTAAAAGAAACTGCGAGAAGATTTCTTGGGGGGAGAAAAAAGGTTGAAAGAATTAATTTTGTTCAATCTGAAAAAATACCTTCTCAAGATTGGGAAGTTGATGATAGATATCTGGATTTATTTAAGGATATATTTAGAAGATTAGAAGAAAAATATAAAAAAGAAACAGATAAACAAAACTCTATTCATTAACTATGATAATGTTTCATATGGCTTCTGAAATCTCTCGCTAAATAATTAAATCTTGTTTCCAGTTTGGTTATCTTGATTATAGTCGCAATTGAGAGAGTTAAAATTAACATCAGAATTGATTGTTCAAAAGTTGGACTATCTCCGAATATATACCAGAATACGAATATTAGTGTTAAGATAAAAAATACCCATATTATTATATCGCTTATTCTAATTTTCATTTTAAGTTTGCTTAAAAAAGGAAGCTATGAGCAACAATATTCCTAATACTATCAACATCCAAATAATAATATCTCTCCAGTCAATCATCTAACATAAAAAGATAAATAGTTTATAATTATTTCTTTATTCCAGGCTTATTTGAAAATTTGTATTAATTACGAAATATAATTTCTTAGAAGACGTAAATTCTTTTAAAAAAGAAAGAGGAAATCTTTGGGAGATGATCTTAAGTGGAAGATTTTCTTGTCTTACATTTTTTCCAGCTAAATATAATCTTAAGTTTCTATCTATTCTATTACCTTTTATCCAATAATATTGAGGATATTCAATATCAATAATATCCTTCATATCAATAAATCCGTGAATATATTTTTCCTTATGAATTTCATGTAAACTTATTCTCGTTAATCTATGTCTATTATATCTCTCTATTTCATATTTATTTGGAAAGATTATACCTTTTCTTTCATTTGTAAAAATACTAGAAGAAATTAAATTATAATCAAAGCCATCAAAAAAATACTCGCCTTGTAAAGGACTCAACCAAAATAGATCGTCAATAAATATATCATTAAGAGGGAATAATCTCAAGAAGCTTTCATTATCTAATCTTTCGCATGATAAAGCTATTTTTTCATAACAATCTAATTCTAGTAATCCCTCTCTTACTAATTCTTCGTAAAATCCTAAATAATCATTTTTGAAATCTCCAGTATCTGGTAAGAACTTTATTTCACTTCCAACAATATGATATGAATAGGCATTCAGGATTTTCTCTAATTTATCATTTCCAAATTCATTAATCGTTTCTTTCCAAAATTCTAATGGTTTTGCTAATGAATACATTTTATCTCACAACCCAAACATGTTTTACATTCGTGAAATTTTCTCAAAAGAAGTTTCTTCAAATTCTTTATAAATTTCTTCAGTTGCAGGATTTATTTCAATAATTTTTGACATATAAATTAATAAGAAAAAGAGTATTTATGGTTTTATGTGATAATTTAACAAAATTTATATAACTGTTATTATATTTAATTGAATGACAATTGAACAAAAATTTTATGAAGCAAAGACAATAATCCAAGAATGGGTAAGCAAACAAGGACATGATAGATGTTGGTATTACCCTGATTTGTTTAGAAAATTAGCAGAAATTTTTGAAGTTCAGTATAGTGATCCTGGCCTTCCTCCTCGTAATGAATTTGAGAAAGGATGTGAAAAATATCAAGAAGAAGAATATAAAAAGAGACATTAATTTATTATTGTGAAGATTCTTGTAAAACCTTAAGACTGGTAATATGAGAAATGTAAATACTTTTGCTATTACCAGATTTGCCATCAAATAAATGCGTAGTATAAAATAATGAGTGTTGTCTATAATACTCTCCCTCAAAAGAAATATCAAGAAAATAACCTAGAGTTTTATATATCTTATCTTTTAATTGATCATTTTGAAAATATTCAATCTCAATTCTATCTAAAGGTTTCAATTCAGGCATATCTTCAAGTTTCATACGGAAATATATATAATATTATTTAAAAATATTTAGATAAATTATTGTATCGGATAAATAAACTATAAACATCATCCCCTACCATTACCCAACTCTCCACCCTGCATCCACAACCCCATCCGCTTGTAATAGCTTAATTTCACTTTGATCATCATTAAACGCAGCTAACAACATGCCCTGGCTTTGAATGCCTTTAATTTTTCTGGGTTCTAAATTAGTAAATACAATACATTTCTTTCCTTCTAATTCTTCTTTTGTATAATATGCTCTTAATCCTGCAACAAGTGTTCTCGTTTCTGTTCCCAAATCAACTTTTAGTTTATACAACTTATCAGCTCCTTTAATTTCTTCTGCTTTTAAAATTTCTCCTGTTCGTAAATCTAACTTTTGCCATTCGCTAAAATCAATTGTTTTTTTCATTTTGTGGAAATTTGTTGTTTATTTATAGTCAAGGACGCTGAATTTTTACCATTTGCGCCTTGACTATCAAGGGAAAGACATACAAATTTGGTAAAAAACTTATGTCTTTCACTATAATTTAAATTTACATAATTGAAAAATTATCAAATTTTTCATTTTCTTAAGATTATCCTCCAAAATCGCGAAAACCCACTATACGGATCACAAACAGGAATATCCTCTCCTAGTAATCTCCTCGCTGTTTCAATATAACTCCTGGCTGCCACACTTCGTGGGCTAGTATAAACAACAGCATTTTTATAAATCTGGGATTCTTTAATAGCATCATCTTCAGGAACAATCCCTAAAAAAGGCGCTTCAAGCATGTCTTTTATATTTGAAAGGGACATTTCAGTTCTCTTTCCCTCATAACGCGTTAAGATAATGCCTTTAACTGGTTTATTATATTCTTCAGCTAATTTTATGGTTTTTAAAGCGTCAGTAACTGCAGTCATTTCAGCATTTGTAACAATTATGATTTCATCAGCAGATATCATAGAAAACCGTGCTTCATCACCTAATCCAGCAGCAGAATCAATTAAAACATAATTAGTTAATTTCTTAAGTTTTTTAAAAATATCAGGAATTTTTCTATAATCAATCCTCTCAACTTCTTTCAAAGAGAGAGACGCGGGAATTATTTTAGTCCCAGACTCATGCTCATAAATAGCATCTTCAATTCTTGCTTGATTATTTAGAACATGATTAAAAGTGATTGGAACAATCGGAGCTCCTAAATGTATACCAATATTTGGAGTTGTCAAATTTCCATCTACAATAATAACATCTTCTCCTAATTTATTAAGAGACATTCCTAAATTTACAGCTGTAGTGCTTTTTCCAACACCACCTTTTCCAGAGATTATTGCGTATATTTTTGTCATAGTATACGAAAAAACTAACAAGAATAGTTTACTTGTTTGTGAGATACAATTTTGTAAAATTTATAAATCTTTCGAGAATATCAGAATACTCCTTTAATTTATCAAGATTGATGGCTGTCTCTTCGTTTTTATAAATTACTCTTAAACATACGCCTTTTCTAAACTCATTCTCTCGAGTTTTCTTAAGAATATCAATAAGCTTAAACATCTCATATTCTTTTATAGCATTTAAAACTTCAGGATTCTTGGAGAAAATATCTTTGATGGCATCAACTTTAAGTTTTGGAGCGTCTGGAACTTTTTTTATAATTTTCTTCTTTTTTGCAATTTCCAAAAGACCATCCAACGCATAATCCAACATAATCTTCCATCTTTTAATAAGGTTAATAATAACATCACATGTTTTCGTATATTTCATGCTAACATAAAGAAGGTGGTCTGCGCTTATCTTTTCCTTTATTATTTTTTCCAATATCTCTGGCATGTAACACTCCTCTTTATGCAACCACTCGTTGGGCAAACAAACTCTAGACAATTAAAAACTAGAGAAAGTCATAAAATAAATGCTAACTAATATATAAATGTTTCCTCATTTTTTTTATTTTTCAGTTTCATTTTTCACTATTGTTAATCCGATTAATTCATCTGCGTTTATATCGCTGAATTTTCCATTTATAGACAAAACATTTTTATTGACGAGAAAATCTCCTTCATAAGAATCTATTTTAAGTTTTTCATTTTTTAAATTAATTGTTACCTTACCATTATTAATATCTAAATCTCCAGAAGCAATATAATTAATGGTATTTATTCGCGTGTTCTTTAATTCTAAATAATAAAAGGTAACGTTTTTTTCTATAGAAATAGGAATGGATGAACCTGATTTTCTAGTCATAGGAATACCGTCAATAAAAATTTCCTGCGCGTTGCCATCTAGTTTAGTTAATTTTTGTTTTTCTAAAATAATTTTCCCCTTAAAATCATTAATAACCAAACTTGATTGTTTTTTTAGCTCTGCTTTCTGATCACCAATAACAATGTTTAAAGGTTCGCTCGTTTTAATACTTATTTTGTCAATTGAAGAATCTATAACTAAATGTCCAGGAACATCTAATTTCGCGATTATATTATTAAATGAATTTTTATTGCTAATTATATTTCCCGTAATTTTTCCAGTGAATTTACTAGAAAAACTAGGATTATAAAAAGAAGTGTAAATCAAAAAAGATAGTATCACTAAAAAAAGTATGGTTAGATACAACCAAAAATGATGACTTTTGGATTTTTCTCCCTCGACAATTTCTGTTTTCGCCATTATCCATTTCTCCTTCTAAAATTTCCCATTTTTTTATGCAAAAATTTTACAAATCCATAAGGATCATTAATATTTTTTATATCAATTCTATTGTCTCTAGAAAACAAATGAACCTCAACATTACCATATGAAAAGAGGCGATGCCACAAATTCTGATGAACATCTGAATCACTTATAGCTCCGAATTCAAATCTACTTGAGAATATATTAAAGTATCCTTTTTTATGAACAATAGAGTGATCGTTAATCTCATAAGAATTCCCAAGTCTGTGAATTTCAGTGATTACTACTACAAGAGAAGCGAAAAAAATAACTAATTTCAAAGCAAGATCATTAACAACTCTCCCAGAAAATTTAATGTAAAGCATAGTCCCAAAAAGAATAAATATCATAAAATAAAAAGGCAAATACACTCTTCGTGAATTCCTTACTTTAAGTATTTCATTGCTAACCTCTTTTTTACCCATTAGATTATAAACAAAATGATTTTTATAAACATTTAGTTTTCTGAACTTTCGTGTTTTACATAAGGGACCTTGGTGTTTTATAAGGGGATTCAACAAAAGTTCAGTTCGGAAACTTTTGCAGTATAGCAAAAGACTTTCAAAATTCCCTTGATTATCTTTCGCTATACAGAAATTTTGTTTTTACAATTTACAAAATTTCTGTCCTGAAAACTTAAAAAAAGTTTTCAGTATTCGGAAGACTTAAATTAAATGAGGAAAAATTTAAGTCTTACGTTATATTTTATACATAAAATGCAAAAGTTTACGTTTTAATAAAAGTTATATTTCCAGTTCTTTTTTTAAAAGTTCTATTACTGTTTTATAATCCGCCCTTTTCCCTGTTTCTTTCATAACCTGTCCCATCAAAAAATTAAAGGTTTTTTTCTCACCTTTTTTGTAATCTTCTGCTAAACTCTTATTATCATTTAAAACTTTTTTAATTATGTTTATTAATTCTTTTTTATTATCAATAACCATAGATTTCTCAGCTTCGTGAGAGGGAGAAAAACTTTTTGGGACGAATTTCCGTAAAATATCCTTTGCTTTTAATGGAGTTATTTTTCCTTTTTCTAATAAACTTAAAAGTTCAATAAAATGTTCTGCCCTTACTTCTATATCATCCATAGTTTTTTTATTATAATTTAAAACACTAAGCCATTCTACTGTTATCCAGGGTAGTGCAAGAGCAGGACTTATTTTTTCGCTTACTTCCTCGAATAATTCTACAACTTCCAGATTTTTTGTTAATACTTCAGCATCCTCTCTGTTTAGATGATATTTCCTTATAATTTTACCAAGTTTCTCCATAGGACTTTCAGGAAGTTTTCCTTTCAAATAATTAATCTTAGCTTTAGTAATTTTTATAACGGGCAAATCAGGATCAGGAATAAATCTATAATCTGCTTGCTCTTCTTTTTCTCTCATTAATTCTGTTTTATCTTTTAAGGAATTCCATCTTCTTGTTTCTCGTTTTACAGGTTTTTCATGTAAATGTCTTTCAATTTCATAACCAATAGCTTTAACAATTTCTCGTATAGAATTAACATTTTTTATTTCAGTTCTCTCGCTCATACCTCTAATATTAATGTTAACATCTGCTTTAATACCTGCATCTTTATTTAATGCTTTTATGTAGGATAAAGTTAGAATTAATTTCTTCAACCATTGATCTATTTCTTCACCATTTTTAAAATCTGGCTCAGTAACAATTTCAACTAAAGGAACCCCTGCCCTGTTATAATCAATTTCACCAGTTTTAGGATCCCAAGAAGCAGGGTCTTCTTCTAGGTGAACTTCCCTAATCCTAATCCCTTCAAATAATCCTTGTTCTGCAACAGGAATAGAATATGCTCCTGAAATAGTTCGTTGATAGCCATATGGCATATCCGGCCAATCATAGTGTTTTCGCTGAAATAAAATTAATTTTTTTTCTTCTATAATATTTGGCTTACCGTGTAACATTAATGCTATTTCTAAAATTTTATCAATTGCAGAGCTATTCGGAAGCATGGGCTTTGTTCCCGGTTGTCCAGTACAAATAGGGCAAACATTCATATTTGGTTTAATAACTTTCATGTCATGAAAATTCCTACATCTACAGAATAATTTTTCCTTTGTTTCAATATAACCATGAATTTCCAAGCCTATGAGGATATTTTTTATTTCTTTATTATTCATAAAATATCTAGAATCTATTAGTTTAAGAAGATTTCTTCTTTTTTATTTTGTCAAAAATAATCCAGGAATCGCTAAGTACATCAGATCTTTTTACTTTCTTATACTAATTTCAATCCAAACTTTTTCAATCTTTCAAAATGTTTTTTATTCAAAGTTAAAATAGGTATATTGTTAATAATACAGCAGGCTCCTATTAGAATATCATTATCATCAATTAACTCGCCTTTCTTAATAAGATATTTGTAAATCTCAATTGATTTTATTATAATCTTATGATCAATGTTTATAAAGTCAAAATCTTTTATATCTTCTATAACCTGCTCTAAGCTTAATTTTCCTCTTCCATATTCATAAACAGATATAACTGAAATACAAAAATTACAAGACAACTCATTAATTTTTGATACAGCTTTTTGGTTTCCCTTAATAAGTTCAATTAAAAAATCAGTGTCTAAACATGCCTGTTCCATATCCATTCTTTACGAATTTTTCTTAAATCAATGTCTAAATCTTTCCTTTTACCAGCTAATTCTAGAACTTTATTTTTATTACTTTTATTATTTATACTTCTAACTATAACTTTAGAAAAACTCTCGTCATCTTTTTTCATTGCTTTTAGCTTTCCATACAATTCATCAGTAATAGTTATTATTTTGCTCATATGTATATATAAATATAAGTATTTATATAATTTTCTATTTCGCGATTTTCCATAATAACTCAAATTGTTTTCTATACGCATCTGCAACTTCTTTGTTTTCGATCAAGATTAAATGATGCAAATTTCCCCATAATAAAATAGCAGTTTTGTTCCCATAAACCTGGAAAGTAACATTTCCAAAATACCTATCAGGTAAATGTTTATATTTAGTTGTTTTTTCAACATGTTCTAATTCAGTCCCTTTCTTAACAATTATCCTTTCTTTAATCCCCAATCTCTTTATCTTTTCAAGATAAATTAGTAAATTAACCTGATAATATTTATCTTCTTTGATTAATTTTTTATCATCAATACCAAAAACTAAAACTTCATCTCCTTTTTTCAAGCGAGCAATAATATCTTTTAACAAATTTTGTGACATAACATTTTTTCCCTTATATAACTCGGCTTTAATATCTCCATGAGAAGTTTCAGACAGAGTTAAAAGCTTTGGTAAAATAGATTCAACTCGCGTAAGTTTAGCCTTCATAATTTCAATAACTCTCTTTGGGTCAGTTGCCTGATATACTTTTTTATTATCATTAATGAGCGAACTAACCATTTGTTTTTCTTCAAGCCGTTCTAAAGACTCGTAAACATAGGGTCGTGAATGTTCAATTTTTTTCGCAATCTCTGCTGGCTTTAACATACCTTCTTTGAGAAGTATTTCATAAATCTTTATTTGATTATCAGTTAATCCTAATTCTTTAAGTTCTTCAAACATATAAAATTCTATACAAACCGACTTATAAATATTTGTATGTAAACTTACGACAAAAATATAAATATAATAAAAATTATTACTCTTAAATGAAGAATATTAAAATGGAAAATCAAGAATGTGAAACGAGAAAATTTGGAGTGATGACTTTAATTGGTATGATAGCATCAGGTATTTTAGGATATTCTATTAGGTATGATAATATAAGTGGAACATATGAAAGAAAACTAAATGAACAAAAACAAAGGATATATTTAAAATTTTTAGAAGATAGACACAGATTTTTAGATGAATCTAGGATGTATTTAGAATTTAAGGAAAGACATTCAGATGATACTCATGACGAAAAAATTTTAAGAGAATTTGATTATCTAGATAGTCTTGAAGATATAATAACAGAAAATATCAATGAAGGTTCTGATGAGTCTAAAAAATCCTCAACACAAAACATTATAAAACCCAAATCTTATCTCAATTAATGAAACTTTCCTTAGTCTACATGGTTGCTGGATTATCTAGCAGATTCGGCGGAAAAATAAAGCAATTAACAAAAGTTGGAAAAAATAATGAAACATTTATAGAATGTTCAATTCAACAAGCATTAAAAGGAACTAATAATAAAATTTCAAAAATCATTTTTATTGTTGGAGAAAAAACCTTTGATCCTTTTAAGGAATTATTTAAAGATAAATACAAAGGAATTCCAATTTATTATGTAAAACAAACATACGACATCGAAAAGAGAGATAGACCTTGGGGAACTGCAGACGCAATTTCCGTTATCAAAGATATCATAAATGAACCCTGCAGCATATGCAATGGAGATGACCTTTATGGTGAAAGCTCTTTTAAAACCTTATTAAACCATTTTGAAAAAAACAAAAATACAAAAGAAAATGCAGTCATATCAATGCCCTTAATAAAAACTCTCCCTGAACAAGGAGAAGTTACAAGAGGTATTTTCAAAGTAAAAAATAATTATCTTCAAGAAGCAATAGAGGTTTTCAACATTTCTCAAACCAACTTTAAAGAAAAAAATCTAACAGAAAACAGTTTATGCAACATAAATTTATTTGGATTACATCCAGAAGTAATAGATAAAATTGATGAAAGAGTAAAGGCATTTAAAGAAATTAATAAAAATGACAGAAAAATAGAATGTTTTATTCATGTTGAATTAGCTGAACTTTGTAAAAATAATGAAATAAAACTAAGAGTGTATGAAAGCAAAGAAAAATGGCTTGGTATTACTAATCCTGAAGATGAAAATATTGTAAGGGAAGAATTAAGAAGGATAAACTAATTTTTATATATTAAACTTAATTTTCCTTCTAATTCTCCTTTATAAGGATTTTCAGACCATTTTAAATCATAATTTTTTTCTCTGTTTCCCACTAATCTACTAGTGATTTCATTAAATGATGATATACCAATAATCGGAATCCCTCTTTTAAGTACATCTTCTCTAACTTCATCATTTTTGTCAATTTCTTCTAAAAATTGATCTAAAGATCTATAAACAATATGTAAGTTGGGATTTGCTCCTACATTAGAGCTTACTGGTGCAAATTTAACAACTTTTTTAGGAATCCATACTCTCTTGGTTTCTGGTCCTCCTGTAAAATAATAAGTATATTCAGATTCATAAGATTCTTCATACTCCTCCTTAAATTTTGGACGAATAACCTTCTCATCGATATTTCCTCTACTGGATATAGTTAAAACATCAAAACTTCTTACAAAATTACTTTCTAAAATATCACCAAAAATGCATATTGAATAAATATCGCTAGGAGGTAATTGAAAATCTGAAATACCGAACATAAAACGAAATAGTTTTGTTAATTTGCTTCTATGTCCAACGATATTTCTACATAATTCTGTTAATGATAACCTACACCAAGAATGTTCACCATAACCAGAGCCGTCTCTCAGTTTTGGCCTAGAAATCCAGAAATCATTTAATTTTCTTTTCCTGTAGTGTTCATAAAAATATTCAAAAGATATATCATCCATAAATAAAAGAAAGAATAGTGATATATAATAATTTGTATAATAATATAAATATATGAAATTTACGAATAGAAATGATGAAATTCATAAGAAAGTAATATTCAAGCAGTTTAGTTATTCAACATCCCTGCCTTCTATAAAACATAAAAAAGCAAAAACAGAATTTAAAAAGGGAATATTGAAAATAACAGCTCCAAAAAAATAATTCCAAATATTAGAGACAATCCATACAAATGCCCTCAACATCTATTTGAAAATGGCAAATCGCGCCAAATTTCTTTTTTAAAAAATCTAATGAATCTATCTTCAGATGACTCATCCTACCGCATTTTTTGCAGGTAAAATGACAGTGGCTTTGTTTATCAAAAGAATAAATCAATTTCCTTTCACAAACATAAAAATGAACGTTATTATTTTCTCTTAAATCTTTTAAAAACCTGTAAATGGTTGCTATTCCAAGGGTCCTATCTTTTTTCTTGGCTTTTTCATAAAGTTCCTCTGCATTAAAAAAAGAGCTAAATTTTTTAACTTCACTATATAAAATCTCCTTCTGCCGTGTCTGTCGTGATTGTTTCATTCTTATTGATTCAACTGCTACTTGTTTGAATGCAGTTGAATGCTTAAGAAATTTCGCAGAATTTCTTATTGATAATCAATATCAATAACATTTATAAATATTTATGTTATATTCTTATATGGCAGAGGTTTTATTTTGGATTATAGTGATGACTATTATTAATGGATTATTGGCATTTGCAGGAGCTATTTTCTATATAATTTTCAGAAAAAATATAAAGAAATTTCTCATTTTTTTAGTATCATTTACAACAGGGGCATTAATTGGAGGGGCTTTATTTCATTTTATTCCAGAATCAATTGAAAAAATATCAATCAAACAAACATTCTTTATAACGCTAGTTGGATTTTTTGGATTTTTGGCTATAGAAAAGTTTCTACATTGGCATCACTGTCATGAAGGAGAATGTGAAGAACATCCTTTTACTTATTTATTGCTATGGGGAGATGCGCTTCATAATTTCTTAGATGGATTAATAATAGCAGGTTCATTTTTGATTTCAATTCCATTCGGTTTTATTACTAGTATACTAATTATGGCGCATGAACTTCCTCAGGAGATCGGGGATTTCGGTGTTTTAGTGTATGGAGGTTTGGAAAAGAAAAAAGCACTTTTCTATAATTTTTTGTCTCAAATTACTTCAGTAATTGGAGGAATACTAGGATACTTTTTTTTAACAACAAAAGAATATGTCATTTACCTTTTACCATTTACTGCAGGAGGATTTCTATATATTGCGCTTGCAGACTTAACTCCTGAAATATTTAAAGAAAAAAATAAGAAAAAAATAATAACAAATATATTGTTTATAATCATAGGAATAATATTGCTAATCACGGCAAAATATCTTGTAGGATAGCTAAAAAATATTTTTTCCTGTTATAGAGAACTGCATAGCTTATGTCTCATTTATTTTGCTGTTCTCTATCTGGAAAACTGCGACTATGGTGTTATAAATCACGCAGTTATCCATATCATTAAGGAAACTATATATAGTTTATTGCCTCTTTAATAGTATGAAACCAAAGCAAGAATTACAAAATGCAATTAGAGAACTTTTAGAAAACAGCGGATTTTTCCAAAATATTAGAATAAGGGGGAATCTTGATCAAGAAAATAATAACATTGATATTGAATTTAGACCGAATGAATCAATGAGATTATTTCATAGAGCACTATCAAGATTAGAGCAAACTATTGATGACATAATTAAAAATTATTTTTACCATGGATTGGGAACAGCGTATACAGGTCCTGATGAACAGAAAACATATGCAATTAAAATTACTCGTTGTCCTATTGAGGGCATGGAGCATAATACATCAGAAAAATTTTTAGAAAAACTTTACAATGCAATAAGCGATAAATATTTCTTTAAGAAAAATACTTAGTTTTTGTTTTAATACATTAAAAATATTTATACATGACATTGTACACACAGTAAGTGTTTGAGATTTTCCTTTATTGCTTAAAATATGTAAGGCACATATTAATTATTACAAGGAGGAATTAGAGAGAACTTTTAGTGGGATAATGAACTTAATTAAAGAAGGTTAAGTTTACTTTTTTCTTTGCTTTATTTTTCCATAAATCCAACCGATAATAGAACCTATAACAAAGTAAGAGAATGTGACAAGAATAACATACCATAGTACTACATAATGGGATATAATAGGTATAATTGAAATCATAGAGCCTTCATCTATCAGAAAACCTAAATAAAAAGAAAGAGTAATTAATGATAAGATTCTTTCAAAATCCGCAGCATAATTAAAATAATTATTAAAAATATAGTCATATACTGGTGAAATAAATGTAAAAAATAGTAAAAAAATACAAATCGATACTATTAACCCAATCACTCCTCCCATCAACCAATAAGGCAGCTTTTTCCATCCCATAAAAAATAAGAGTTAGTCATATTTTTAAACTTATTTTCTCTCTGATTTTTATGGCAAATGAAAAAATTAGAAGTCCTATTATCACAGTAGCAGGCCATGTTGACCATGGAAAAACCTCAATACTGGATAGTATACGGAAAACAGAGATTACAGAAACAGAAGCAGGAGGAATAACACAAAAAATTTCTTTTACAAAAGTTCCAATAAGTCATATAGAAAAAACTTATCATTTAAAAGAAAAAGGGGTTAGATTAGATTTTCCTGGTTTCTTGTTTATCGATACTCCTGGACACGCAGCATTCTCCCATTTAAGAAAAAGAGGAGGAAGTCTAGCGGACCTTGCTATATTAGTAATCGACATTAATGAAGGACTAATGCCTCAGACAATAGAAGTTCTTGGCATTTTAAAATTAAACAAAGTTCCTTTTGTTATAGCTTTAAACAAAGTTGATAATATTAGCAGTTGGAAGAAAATATCTATAAATTTAAAAGAAAACATTGAAGCTCAATCAATTACTACTAAATCGCAATTCGATGAAAAACTTTATACTATAATCGGAGCTTTACATCATCATGGTTTTAAAGCTAAACCCTTCTATGAAATTAAGGATTTTTCTAAAGAACTTGCGCTTGTACCATGCTCTGCTAAAACAGGAGAGGGAATTAAAGAACTAATTTTAACAATATCTGGATTATCCCAAAAATTTTTAAAAGAGCAATTAAAAATTGGAAATGTGACAAGAGGAGTAATTTTAGAAATAAAAAAAGAAAAAAATTTTGAGTATAGCGAAGCAATTATTTACGATGGTATTTTAAATATAAAAGATGAAATAGCTATTGCAAGTTTTGATGAACCAATAATAACTAAAATTAGAGTTCTTGAGGAGATTGAGCCTTTATCACTTAAGTTTAAGCCAGTAAAAGAAGCTGCTGCATCAACTGGAATTAGAATGCAATTAATTAATTCTAAGAACATACTTCCAGGAATGCCTTTTACTGTTATTAAAAACAATTTAGAAGATATTAAAAAAGAATTTAAAAAAGAATTAACTAAAATTATAACAGACAAGCAAGGAATTATTGTTAAAGCAGATTCTTTAGGAAGTTTAGAAGCACTATTAACTTTATTAAGACAAGAAAAAATCCAGGTAATTAGTGCTGGTATTGGAAAAATAAATAAAAAAGATGTTATTCAAGCTAAAGCAAATATTGAAGTTGATAAAATTAATGCAGTAATACTCGGATTTAACGTTGATAAAGATGAAGAGATAAAAGAAAACAAAGATGTCAACATTTTTACTCATGAAATTATTTATAGACTAATAGAAGATGTTAAAAAATTCCAAGAGGAAAAACAAAATGAAATTAAAAGAGAAAGGTTATTGGAACTGGCAACAATTTCAAAATTAAAAATTTTTCATAATTTTGTTTTTAGAAATTCCAATCCTGCAGTTTTTGGAGTAAAGGTTGAGGCAGGAAAAATAAAAACAGGAATTCCTTTAATAACCGAAGAAGGCAAAGGCATTGGAAAAATAAGAGATATTCAAGAAGAAAAACAAAGTATACAAGAAGCTGATGAAGGAAAAGAAATAGCAGTTTCTATTCCTGGAACAAATTTTGAACGACAATTACAAAATGTAAGTTATTTATTTTCAGATCTTACTGAAAAACAATTTAAAAAATTCAAAGATAATAAAGATCTTCTTTCAGAAAAAGAACTTCAAACACTACAAAAAATTGCGGACATTAAAAGAAAAACAGCTCCAAATTGGGGATATTGAATCTATTTTCAAACTTTCTTATTCAAAACAAATGGATTAAAGAATGCAACTTTGAGCTTACATTCTCACACTATCCCTTATCTCATATTTCCCAACTTTTGTCCTCTTCAATCTTAATAAAATTCCTCCATTAAAATCTTTTCCAATATCTCTTGCTAATGCTCTTATATAAGTTCCAGAAGAACATCTTACAAATAATTTTACAACTTTGAACTTTTCTTCAGAATTTTCTAATAACAAATTCCATTTCATTTTAATTTCTTCCTGCCTAAAATCTCCTTCTATTAAATTAATTTTTCTTAAAATAAGTTTTAATAATTTTTTTCCAGTTATTTCATAAATATAATCTATAAAGATGTCTTTAATTTTAACTTTAAGTTTAGGTATCTCTGATGGAATTTTACCTCTTCGTGCTAAATTAAAAAGAGCTTTTCCTTTAACTCTAATAGAAGAATAAACAGGAACTTCCATGTTATAATTTCCTTTAAAGCTTTTTATTTTTTTCTTTAATGATTTCATGTTTATCTCTTTTCTCTCGCCTTTTTTTGGCATTCCTAAAATATCATGACTATCAGTTTCAAATCCTAGTAAAATATCTGCCTCGTATTCTTTGTCTAATTTCATATATTGTTTCATTTTTTTGTTTTCCTCATCAACTAAAACTAATAAAACTCCTTCAGCCATAGGATCTAATCTTCCAGGATAACTCATCTTCTTTCCATGATATTCTTTATTTTTGAACCTGAATTTCTCCAAAGCCTGCAATGGAGTCATGCCAATTGGTTTGTATAAATTGATAATGTTTTTCATCTTATTCCTATAACCCTAATAACATTTATATACCTTTATTCATAATTTAAGATATGAAAAAAAGAGGAAAGCGAGGACAAATTTCTGTCTTCATCATTATAGCAGTTATAATCATTGCAGTTGCAGTGATATTTTTAATCATTAATTTCTCTCAATCAAAAACAAAACTAGATAACATATTTTCCAAACTCGGAATTAAAACCCAGTCTTCTCTAGTTCAGTCATCAATTCTGGATTGTGTTGAGAATACTGCAAGAGATTCATTAGTTATAATAGGAATTCAAGGAGGTTATTACAATGCTCCTGAAAAAAATGTTGATTTAGGCTGGACTTTTATTCCGTATTATTACTATGAAGGAATATTTCTAATGCCAACTAAAGAAAAAATTGAACAAGAACTTTCTCTGTATGTTGATGATAATCTTGCTGCTTGCCTTAATGAACTTGAGTATAATGAATTTAGTATATCTTATGATAACTCTAAAACAACTGCAACAATCGAAGAGAAAAAAGTAAGTTTTATAACAGATTTAAAAATTACTTTTAAAAAAGATGATTCAAGTTCTGAATTTGAACTATCAAATCATCCTGTAGAGATTGAATCGGCACTTTCAGATATTTTAGAAGTTGCTTCTTATATAACAGAAGGACATAAAGAAGACCCAGAATTTGTGTGTATTAGCTGTGTTGCAGACATGGCTGAATCTAAAAATTTATATGTAGATATGCTCGATTTTGGCGATGAATCAAGCACGTTAATAGTAATCTCTGAAAATTACACAAGTTCAGAACCTTATGTTTTTGAGTTTTTGAATAAATATGTAGTTTAGAATTCCATCTCAATTCTTAGCTCTGTTAATGCATTTATATATCGAGTTATAATTCTAATATGATGGAAGATTTCTTTTTCCTCGTCTTTTTTTACTTTTTTATATACGTTTTCTACATTAAAATATCTGGACTTATCTAATTCAGACATTTTGATGATTTTATTATCATCAAATTTATAGAAAATTTCATAGAATAAGTCGAATTGCTGTTTTATTGACTCTGTTACATCTTTTATGTGATTGTAGTCACCTTTTTGGAAATCATAGAGGAGATGATGTGAAATATTTTTGAATTCATCTCCGATTAGCTCAAGAAAGAAGAGAATTGAGAAAAAAATAGAAGATTTCTTTGAATCTTTATTTCCAATTTTATTCAGGATTCTTATACAATAATCATGAAATTTATCAATATTTGTATCAATGTCATGAATATGACTTAATGTTTTTGTATCCTTACTGTCTAATGATTCGCAGATTTCTTCTGCCATTTGCTGCAAAAGAAGAAAAATTCTTCTAAGCGCATTATCAAACTCTCTTGAAGTTGGCTCGCTCATTTCTTTTATTGTAACAAAGTCTTTCCCATAATTGATTATTTCATATCCAATGAACCTGTTTACTAATTCTTGCAAGAACTCCACTGGATTTTTCTTTAAACTATCCTTACCATATTTTTGGTCTAATTTATGATGGATGAAAAATTTGTATGGACTATCCCATTTTGAATTTGGATTGAACTTCATGATTATTTCATCGTATCCTTCTCTATATATAGCCATAAAATATTTCCATATTGTTGGGATGTCGAGACCTGACATATTTAATTCTGTTTTTAGAAATTCGTTTCGTTTTTCAGTTGAAATAAAAAGGCCGTTTTCTCTTTCAAAAAGATCAATTTCATCACCTGCGCTTAAATTAAATCTTTTAGCCCATTTACTAGGAATAGTTATTGTTAGAGTATTATGTCCTTGTTTTATGACCTTTCTTTTCATAGAAATTATTGTGTTATGGAATATATAAATCTTTTTGGTATATATAATATATTGAAAATAGTGAAAAATATATTCATTATAGAAAAGTGCTTATACTTGTTTTAATTAGAGTTATAGTGGGAAGTTAATTTATTATGCTACATTCTTATTTAGAATATAACTTATATACTTGATATTGTGAAATAAGGTCAATATTGACAAAGATGAAATAGACTTTTGTTTTTATATTTGAATGACTAATGAGTTTACATTAGAATGCTTAGAAAAAAATGAGGCAACCAAAGACTTTGACCAGGAAAAGATAAGAATTCATTTTTTAGGAGGATTAGGTGATGCATGTCTTATCAGGAAATATCCTGTTATCTTAGAAAATCTAAATAATATTTTTGAGATTTCTTCAATAGGAGATATATATGAGTATGAAGAATTCAGTGATCAAAGCAGAATTGCTGGTTTATTAAACGTGATAAAAACAGTCAGGTTAAAGGGCAGTTTGAATGAAAAAGTAGAATCTGAAATTGTTAGCGGTTTATCAAATGGGATGATAAAATATTTCTCTATGGATCCTATCGAACCTATTATTTCTGATGAATTTCTAGGTAATATATGCAAAGGAGATATTTTTGATGTTTCTGTGCCAAATAAATTTCATATTACCCTCGCAAAACAGATTTTAGAAAAAACCGATGCTAACTTAATCATAGAAAAACCGCTTTCTTCTTCACTTGAGGAAATTTTAGAATTCGAAGATTATTTTTCTAATTTAGATTTAAGAGAACGAGTAGTAAGTGATGCAGAACATTATTCTCATTATCCTAATGTTAGAGAGTATTTTCGTTATTTTGATAAATATACTGAAAGATTCGGTATGGTTAAGGGTATAGAATTGTATATTCTTGAGAAAGAGGACTTTTCAAACCAAAGAAATAGAGATATTATAGATATTGAAAAATCTGGAGGAGGCATGTGGCTTGATACAGGAATTCATGCTATTGCTTTCATAAGGAATCTAGGTGGGGAAATTGATTATGATAATGATGTGAAAGCAAATCTATTAAAAATGGATGATCCAACAATAAAAGATAGTAGGTATAGAGAAACTTCTATAGATGCTAATTTCTATGTTACAGGAGATTCTTTCCATAATTGTAATGTAAATGTATTAGCAGGAAAAGACCCCCGTTACCAAAAAAAGAAACTATTTGTTATTCATCATGAAAATGGAAGGGTTGAACTTAAAATGGGTGATAAAAGCCTGCGTGTATATGATAGCAAGGGTGTTGTTATAGAAGATAAGATTTTTTCGAGAGATGCATTCTATTATGTTTTCACTGATTTATATGATTGTATTTCTAGAGGAAAAGAATCCTTTACTTCAATTAACAAAGCTATTAAAAACGTGAAGGATATATTTTACATTTATGAAAGAGCAACACCATTAAAAATCTTTTAAACGATGAAATTATGCGAATATGGAATTTACCTTTTATGAATGGAGGTATTTAATGAGCTAAACAATGGAACTAATAAATGATAGTGTATCTGTGCTTGAGAAAAAAGTTTTTAATTTAATTGCAGAGAATATTAATAGATTAGCAAGAGAGAAAGAAAGAATTGTTCTTGCAATTCCTGGAGGGAGTTCAGTGAATGGAATTTTTTATAATTTAAAGGAAGGAAATATTTCCTGGGAAAAAGTTCATATTTTTATGGTGGATGAAAGGCTAGTTCCTTTGAATAGCGAGGAAAGTAATTTTAAATTAGCTAAAGAAAGCTTTATTGATGAGCTTTTAGGAAGAGCACTTATTTATGAGGAGAATATTCATCCTTTTTTGTATGATTCTCTTAACAAAGAGGATTGCATTAGGAAGTATTCTAAAGATTTAGAGGAAATTGGGGGAAAATTTGATATTGTTTTATTGAGCTCTGGAGAGGATGGGCATGTAGGCTCGCTTTATCCTAATCATCCATCTATTGAAGACAATTCTGAATTTTATATTTATGTTGATAATTCCCCAAAGCCTCCTCCAAAAAGAATGTCTGCTTCAAGGAGATTAATAGAAAAGTCTGATTTGAGACTATTGTTATTTTTTGGAGATAAAAAAAGAAAGGCTTATGAAAATTTTTGTGATAATAGCTTAGGGCTTTATGATTGTCCTGCAAAGATTGTTAATTCTGTAAAAAGGTCATATGTATTTGTCGGAAGTTAGCTTATGAAAAAAATATTATGCATATATCTAATATAGTTGAATAGTGAGACAAGTGAAAATATTGGTAAATATTATATTTATTTTTTCTGTTCTTTAATTATGAAAATAGCTGGGATTTATCCTTGTGATGTTGAACTTGACCCAAAGATTCAGCATGCTGTTAGTGAGCCTTATGGATTAGAGATGATTTTAGCTAAAACAAGATGGACATGATGTTGAATTGTTTATGCCTTTTAAAGAGGTTAATGGAAAAGTGATTAGTATTGATGAAAAAGAAATGACTGAAAGAATCGTTGATTTTAAGCCTGATATTGCTGCTTATTCTATGTTTACATGTCAGTATCCCATGGGAAAGAGAATAGCCAGAGAGCTAAAGAGAAGAAATAAAAATATTGTTAATGTTGCTGGAAATAGATATTCTAGCTATTTACATCAGAGAAGAGAAATTGAGGTTTTAATTCAAGAGCCATTTGATTTTTTTGTTTCTGGAGAAGGAGAAGAAATTTTTAGAGAGTTATTAATGGAGATTGAAGGAAACGAAGATTATGAAAACGTTAGAGGAATTGCTGCTAAAAAAGGAAATAGTGTATTGTTTACTTCTCCAAGAGAAAGGAATTTTAATTTAGATAAACTGCCGAATGCATTGAGATTTGATGTTATTCTAAAACAACCTTATAAAGGTATTTCTATACCTCCTTTATCTGAAAATCCAGGATATGCAATTATGGAAGCAAGCAGAGGGTGTTTTTATCAGTGCAAGTTTTGTGATGTTCCTGGATTTTATGGGAATAAACTTTCTTTTAGATCTCCTGAAAGAGTTGTGGATGAGATGTCTGGTTTAAAGGATAAAGGAGCAGATATTTTTTATTTTATAGATATGAATTTCACAGCTTCAAAAAGATTTGTGCATAATCTTTGCCAGGAAATTATTAGAAGAAGATTAGATTTTTCTTGGTATTGTATGAGTAATATTGACAGTGTTGATGGAGAATGGGAATTACTTAGTGAAATGAAAGAAGCAGGGTGCTACAAAATCGCGTGGGGTATTGAATCTACTAATGACGATTCTTTAAAGAAAATGAATAAAGGTGTTAATGAAAATATTTTAAGCTATGAACAATCTATTAGAGTTTTGGATAAATCAGTTGAGGCAGGGATTCTTAATCAAGGATATTATATCATAGGATTCCCTTGGGAAAATGAAGATGATATATTAGAAAATGCAGAGAGATTAAAATATGTACCAATACATCAATTGAATATTGGAATATTTACGCCAATACCTTTGAGCAGGCTTAGATACGAAATGGTTGAACAAGGATATATTTTTGATAGTGATTTAACGAGACATGACAGGAATCATTTGGTTTTCAACCACAAATATTTAGATGAAAAAACTATTAAGTATTTACAGAAAAAGATACATGGTGATTTTTATGAAAGCAGAAATTTTATTGATAGAGTAGAGAGATCTTGTTTAATGGATGAAAGATATGTTAAGGCATTTAATGATTATTTTGCTTTTTTAGGAAAAGATACTAGAATTAATTTGCAGGAGGCATTAGTTTCATGAAGAATTCTATTATTACTGGAGCATCTAGAGGAATAGGAAAAGCTATTACAGAAGAGTTAGCTTTAAGTGGTTATAATGTTGCTTTAATTTCTAGGAATAACCATCATCCTTCTGAATTGGTCAGAACTTTAGATGAATTAAAAGAAAAAATTAAAAATAACAATTATGACTACAAACCTTTATGCATTGGATTTGAATGTGATATATCTGATAAATTTAGAGTTAAGGAAGTGTTTAGTAAGATTTATGATAAATTTGGAAGCATTGATGTTTTAGTAAATAATGCGGGAATTAATTCTAGGAGAAGTTTGAATGTTGATAATATTCCTAAATGGTTTGAAAATTTAGATGATAACCTAAGTGGATTTGATGAAGAGATAAATGTGAATCTAAGAGGAAGTTTTATTTGTTCTTATATTGCTGCAGGATATATGTTGAGAAATAAAAGAGGCAGCATTGTAAATATTTCATCTGTTAAGGGAATTGAATCAACAACTAGTTTGGGTTATGGGGCTTCTAAAGCAGGCATGATTAAGCTAACTAGAGATTTCGCCAAGGCTTTAGGGGCCTACGGAATAAGAGTAAACTGTGTTGCTCCAGGATTTATTAATTGCGGTATGACTTCTGAATTGAGTGATGAGAAAAAGACAGAATATAAGAAAAAGATTCCTAGCAAGAGATTTGGAGATGTTGAAGAAGTTGCAAAAGTTGTTCGTTTTTTAGCTTCTGATAATGCTAGTTATATTAATGGAGAGTGTATAAACGTGAATGGCGGATATTTAATGATTTAGCTTTTTCAATAAGTCGCAATATACTGTTAAATCCAGAATGTTTAAATAATCCTTTTCATTCATTCTTCTATGAAAAGAGGCCAGATATCTTTGTTTGTTATTATAGCAGTAATCATCATTGCAATAGTCTCTTTAATTGTCTTCATGAACTATTCAAAATCCCGTTCAAATATAAATAAGGAGTATTTCATTGAAAAAGGCATTGAACCGTCTCTTAATAATATGCAAGAATTTAGTATAGATTGTTTAGAAGAAACATCGTTAAAAGCTTTAGAAACCACTGGCATTCAAGGAGGTTATTATAATAAACCTGAAAAGTATTATGATTTAGAATGGGCGTTTGTTCCTTACTATTTTTATAAAGGAGAAATCCTTATGCCTAGTAAAGAAAAAATTCAGAATGAACTTTCAAATTTTGTAGATGACAAACTTCTTGTTTGCATTGACGAGTTAAATGAAAACTTTAAAACATTTAAGATATCTTATTCAAATCCATCAACAAAAACTAATATCCTAGAAAATAAAGTAACTTTTACAACAAATCTTGACCTTACTATTGATAATAAAGGTAAAACAACTTTATTTTCGTTAAATAAGCACCTTGTTGAGATTGAATCATCTCTAAACGACATTTTAAAAATAGCAGAGTATATAACAGAATCACACAAAGAAGACAAAGATTTTATCTGTATTAATTGCCTTGCACAATTATCAAAAGAGAAAAATGTTTATGTTGATTTTATTGCTTTTGAGCCAGATTCAACACTAGTAATGATTATAGAAAATCAGACACAACCAGAACCTTATATTTTCCAGTTTTTGAATAAATATGAGATAGTAGAAAATACAAATTAGATAAGATGAAAAAGAAAATAATGAATAAAGAGATAACAAAAAAAAGTGTAATGTTAGGTATTTGTATGATGCTAATGATTTCGCTGCTGCCTGTGAGTGTGATGGGGCAGTGTGGGCCAGGTGGATGTCCTGTACCTTCTGGAGGAGGTGGAGGGAACGTGAATGCCCCTCAAAATCCGACAATAAATGATTTCGTAACTGATTCTCCTGATGAAGATATCGGCTCTCAAAATGAAAAATATTACGATACAGAAAAAGATGAAATAACCTCAAGTCCAGCGAATAGTAATGGGGTTCCAAATTCCCCTCTAGATGTAAACAATATGGAAACTGCGAAAAATCTTAAACAGTTATGGAATAATATTCCAGATAATTTAAGAAAAGATTTCCTCATGAAAAATCCAGTAAAAGTTTCTGAATTAGATGCAAATCAATTAACCTTATCAAATAACTTGAGAGATTTAATAAGAGATAAAAATAATCCTAAAATATGGGAAGAAATTACAAAAAATAGTCAAAAAGCTATAAAAGTTCTGGAAAATATGGGATACAATGTTGATCCTAATTCTAATTTACAAGGATGGAAATGGGACGTGATTTCAGCAGGAGAAGAATCAATTAACACATTGAAATATGGAAATAATGGTCCGGAAATTGTAATGGATTTAACAAAAGGGTATGAAATTACATTTAATAATGGAAATGCTATAGTGATAAATCTAAAAACAAATTATCCCATGGCAGTTAAAGGAGACATGAGATGGACACCAATATATGACCAATCTCTTGCAAAATTCAACCCATCAGCATCTCCTGTTGCAGCAGGTGCAGGAGATTTTGGAGGTCCATCAGGAGGTGGCGGAGGTAGTGCGGGCGGCGGAGGAGGTGGAGGAGGAATAGAACAAAGTTTCCAAGAAGCATTTCAAGTTGCACAGCAAATGGTGCAGTTAGCTCAATCACTTTTAGGACCTTTAGCAGAATCAATGAAATCTAACGGAAAAGGAAAGACTTCTGTTTCAGGACCAAATGAATTTGGAGGGGTTACTGCAGAATTAGAAGATGGAGCAGGTATTGCATTGAATAAAAATGGAGAAGACACTTTACTAGCATTAAATGAAGATGGAAAATCTGTTGTAAAAACTAAAAAAGATGAAGAAGAAACAGAATTGGAAAATGTTGATTTTTTAGTTCCAAAACAATTGGCAGGAGAAGTTGAACAAACCACGACACTTCAGTTAGCAGGTACTGAAGGAAACTCTCCATCAAACCCACCATCTTCTTCAAATTCTGAAATTCCAGAAGTTGGATCATCAGGAACAGTATATACATTATTTTTTCCCTTGCTTCATTTTTCAGAAATCTTTCCATTAGTTTCAGCCCAACAAGTTAATTTCGGACAATACATTAAATTATTTGAACATAATTTAGATGTTTCAGGACGAGATATAAATGTGTATGCACTAAAAACCTTTGAAGATGTTGAAGCAGGAGGGCAAAATATAAAAATATTTTCAGGAGATATTGAAATAAAAATAGAAGGACAGAGAATTATGTATCCAAGATTAGTTAAAAATGCTCCTTATGGCTTTGCCCAGCTTTCAAATAAATTAGACCAGGAAAATAAGTTTCGATTACAGCATTATGAAGACAAAAAAGGCATTTTTTATGATGGACAGCAGATAACATCTATTGGCGACATAACAACAAATCACCCAAAACAAAAATTAATGATAAGCAAGGTAAGAGAAGACATGTGGAAAAATTAAATATCTATAGACAATTCTGATGATTAGATTACATTTAGTTCAGAATTCTCTAATTGATAATTCCTAAACTATGTGCTCTAACCAAAGGGTAGCGTAACTTTTTTTGTTGAAACTCCCTTTTTACTTATCTTATCTCATCAGATGATTTGTCAGTCTCTCGCCGAAGTACACTCCCATCTGACTG
>JAGVWY010000030.1 GCA_018304055.1 Candidatus Pacearchaeota archaeon | reverse complement strand
AATTTCAACATCTCCTTCTTTAATGATAACATCACCAGCAAGCACTGCTGTTAAAACAATTAAACCAATAACCAAAAACAATGATAGAAGATTATATCGCAATAATATTTTCCAACCTCTTTTTCCTTTCATTGTTAACATAGTTTAATTGATTTTTTAAGCTTTTCGTTTTGTTTTTCATAAATTTTTTATTCATTTTCCTATACATCACATCCTATAAATTTTCTAAATTTAAGTTCAATGTTCTCTCCTTTATAATTAAATTTAAAATTTAAACTAGGAGTATATAAAGTAGGGTCATTATCTAAAAAAATATCTTCTCCAATGGTTTCTTTTAATTTTAATCCATCATTAGTTACAATGCCATACGGAAGTTCTAAAAAATACGCATCCCATCTTTCAACGTTACAGATTTTGTTTAACTCTAAAATTATTTTTTCAACTAACTCTCCTTCTTGAACTTCTCTTTTAGCTTCGATAAATTCATTCCAATCATTATCATCAAATCCTCTTGCTAACATTTTATCATATAAGTTATCTTCTCTTTCATTTAATCCTTTAATGCTGAAAACTTCTATAAAATTCTCTCCATTTTCATTTTTTATAGAAAAGAATCTATCAAGAGAATTTCTTATTCCTTCTATAATCCTTACTTTTTCTCTTTTAACTTCTATTTCTTGATTCAAGAAGCTCAAAAGTTCTTTTTGCTGTAGACTACTCACATCATTTTTAACCCTAACCTTATTATCCAAAAAACTTTTTTCTCCATAGCCAACAAGAGCAAATCCAAGATAAATAAGCATAATAAAAACTATAACTAAAAAACTTATTAGCCATGTTGCTAAAGTATCTTGAGCTTTTTTCTTCATTTAAAACCTCTTTCCTTTTTGATTCGAAGCACTTATAATTCTAATAGTATAATCAACAACAATCTCTTCTCTAAAACATTTAGGATTATCTCGATTATCTTTATTTATATCACACAAAACTTCAAGATCTCTATTTCCCTCTATAAAACTCCTTACTACTTCATCATCTTTAATTATTTCAAGTTTAAAATAAAGCTCTCCATTAGTAAGTATTTGTCTGTCAATATCTGCTTCATCTAAAATATTAAAATCATCCTTCAAGACTTCTTCTTTCAAACCATTGTCTATAATTGCATTAATTATTTTCTCTCCTAAAATCCTAGCTTCTTCATCTCTTATATCAATTTCGTAAGGAAAAAATATAGAAGTTCCTATGACAATAGCTACAGCTATAACTGCAAAACTTAAAAAAAACATGCCCATATCTTCAAATCTTAACGCTTTTTTATTCATCTTCTAGTTTAACAAAATTTAATATTAACTTTCTTTCCTCTTTGTTGACATTCCACACAATATTATTGTCATTAAAAAAATAATATTCATAACCACTTCCTTGCGTTAATTTAATGTTAACTTTGTTCTCATTATTATCAATAGTAATTATATTTCCGTTAAACTTATTTTTCTGTGCAAGATTAAGTAATCTAGTTATATCTATCTCACTTTCCATTCCTGCTTCTGCTTTGTTTATAATTAATGCAAGTTGTTTCGCATATATCTGCTCAATAAAAGCTGTATTATCTCCTGTTCTCACAATAAAAATACCAATAGCAACAACAAAAACTAAAGTTAAAAGTATAAACACTAATTGTTCAATTAAAAATGATTCTGATTTTTTATTTTTCATTATGAAACTCTTGCAAGTGTTTTTTAAAATCTCCTCCCAATTTAATTAAACTATCTCCTATGTTTTTAACCCTTTCATTTAAGCCCCTTGTTCTTTCATCAACCATTCCTAATATTATCCCCTGATTAATTAAAAAACCAACAATTACAAACATTCCTGCAATAATTACACCCATACCAGCTATAATAATATTTTCAGTTTCCCATGTTCCACCAATTATAACTTTTATAACCTGATAAGCTAAAAATAATATAAGTATTAAATAAAATATCTTTAATAGATTAATAAAAACTGTTTTAATATTTATCATATTATATCCATCCTAATCGTTTAATAAGCCACAAAAAAAATAAAAGTGCTAGTACTAAAAAACTCCACCTCAAAAATTCCAAAAACCAATATGATTTTTTTCTTAACATCTTAATTTTCAGGAGCAATTTCAAAATCGTAAATTTCTAATTCTTTTAATTGCTCAGCATCAAAATGATAAATAGCAGGAGGAAAATAGTCATATTCATCAGGATAAGTATAAGCTAATGTATAACTTCCTGCAATGATTGATGTTGTTCCAATTGTTCCAGCCCCTCCTATTAAAATCGCGCCAACAGGAGCTCCAATACCACTTGCTATTATACCAATGCCAACAGGAATACTAACCGCAACTCCTATACTTTTTGCCCAACTTGCCCAACTTCCTTCAGGAGCAATGCCTGCAATAATTGCATAACCTCTTTCTTTTCTTAAATCAATGCCAAAATTCTTGAAACTTACATCTTTAAGTGTAGGATTTTTTTCCAAAGCTTCTGAATTAGTCTGATAAAACTGAAATAATTTTACTGCATCTTCTGCATCCTTCCATCCTGGATAAATATATTCTAGATAACTTATTTCATTAATTTTCTTTTTTTCTAAATGGCTATAAAGTTCTCCCATTCCAATAAAAGCTATTTTTTCTTTTGCTTCATCATCAAAAACAAATCTACTACATATAAGTCCATATTTTCTCTCATATTTCTCATGAGGCATAAAATTTAATTGTCCCTGGCCTAGCATCCAATGGCAATCTTTCATGCTCTCGGCAATAACATCTTTAATTTCTTCTTTTGCCTTAACCACATCTTTGTTAAGTTTAACCTTCTGTACCTTATTGTCTTTACTACTGCTTATTTCCTTACAATCTTCACCAGACATAGAAAAACATATTTTTTCAGTCTGGCATTTTAAAGGAATAATCTTGCTAGTATCAAAAAAAGGCCCTATTTTAGCTGTGCTTCTGTAAATAACTGATTGATGGCAGGTTTCTTTGTCAATAATAGGATTCCAGGAAAACCGATAAAACAATGCAAGAATAACTATAAAACTAATAATTAAGAGAATAACCATAATAATAATCATTGCTAATGCTTTTTTATTTTCCATATCCTCTTTTTCCTCTTGGTCATAAACTATAAAATATCAAAGAAACAATATTTATTAATTTATCCAATTAAATTTTTCAATAAAAAATAAACTCCCAAAAGTAAAAGAATGAACAAGATAATCCATACTATTTTATCCAATAAATTTTCAAAAATACCTTCCTCACTCATTTTAATTTACTCTTGCCATTTTTTTATTTATTTTTTACCTCATAAAGTTTAATAATATCTTCTTTAACAATCTTTATCTCAATAACCTCTTCCTTAAATTCCAAGGTTCCTGGATAATCAACAGAAAATTTTGGTGTATAAGGATCACTAGGGTCAGCATACCTACTAGAAACTCTGGTAAGAGTAGATATTAATTGCACATCAAATTTAAACCCCTCGCATTGTTTTAATTTCCCGCACTGTACATCATTGCATATACATAAACAACCAATAGCTCCTCTGCACTCTCCTTGTGGAAAATCATAATCAGGAAAACTTTTCAAATACCATCCAGGTGTAGGAAAAAGTAAAGTAGTTTGCTCACATTCTTTTTCTTCACATACTTTTTCCTGAACTTCTTTAATAGAAAAAACAAGATTCTCCATTTGTTTTTTCATTTTTTCTAATTCATTACCACCTTTAAAAAGATAATAAACTTTAACAACAAAAATAACTAATAAAAGAATAACTGCTAGAGATATGATAATACTAAAAGTTTTCTTCATTAACCATGTAAATGCTTTTTTGTTTTTCATAAATTTCTTAGCTTCCTCTTTAGTATTATAATGCATTAATATATAATCTCCCAATTAAACATAGCTCTCCATCATAATCAATATTACTCATATTATATCCAGAAGAATTTTTAATTATAAAAGCATTTCTTGTTGGATTGCAACTTGTTGATTGATCACTACAATCTCCTTTCTCAAGACATAAATCTCCACTTGCATTAATGAAGGCAACATGATTATCTGTCGCATTTGCTATAATAAAACTATTATTTCCTGGATTATTGCATGTTCCTCCTGAAAAACAGCTTCCTTTTAAGACAATGTTTCCTTCATTTCCAAGCCATGCAACAGTATTACCTAAATTATCTCTGATTAAATATTTATGAGTGTCGTTTGGGATGTTGATAGTAAATGTAACACTATAAGATGCTTCATTTCCCTCGGAGTCATTTGCATAAATTGTTATATTATGCTGCCCAACTGACCAAATTATATTAGTAATATTTTGTCCGCAAGTCAATGAGCTATTGGTTAAATAACTATCATTACTATACCAACAAGAGTCTAAATTAGCATCAAAAACAGTATAGTTAACATCTAATTTATTGTTAGTTGTATTTGTGTTATTTGAAGGAAAAATAATTGATAGATTTGGGGGAGTTGTGTCAATGGCGCCTATTGAAAAATCTTCCCCACTCTCTACCCAACTACTGTTTAATAAACCATCTGTTGCCTTTACTCTAACCTTATAAGTTGAAAGTTCGGGCAATCCAGAAACATTCCATAAATATTCAGTTATATTAAAATAAATATTAATATTTGATATATTTATCTTACCTTCGCTGTCAGAATGAATTATTAAAGGAATCGCGCAATACCCTAAAACATCCTCAGTACAATTACTTAATAAATCATTTAATTGTTCTGCAAAATCATTGCTTGTTTCTGTAGACGCAAAATAATCTGATTGATTCCAAACATTAACATCATTAACCAACAAAGAAACATTCTGTGTATAATTTCTGTTGATTATTATTGTCTTGCTTTTTATTAATTCAGAATTATTAAAATTATCCATGCTTTGATATCTCACATAATTTATTCCACCAGAAGTAATATTTACCTTAGTTGCACTTATTAGAGGAGAACAAGAATTACTAGTATCAGTACAATATTTAGGGTACCCCGATTTGCAACCACTTCCTATATCACCACAACTTAATGTTATTTGTACATTTTCATTAGTTACATTTCCAAAAGTATAAGAAGAATTTCCTGGCGGAGAGGTTGCAGTAACAGATGTTGAAGGTGAAAATATATCTGGAATTGTATATATTACAATAATATAAGGAAGATTAATATCTCCTACTGTATCTTCAAGATCAACATTGCAGTTTGTTCCTCCTATTTCATCACTTGGTTCTACTTTCATTCCAATCATAAATTCATTTTCAGGAATACCATCAACTAAAGTTTCAACTTCCATTTCTCCATTAGGACCTAGATCTTTTAAAATAGTCGTGCCTTGATCTGAAGAATCAAGACTAGAAATTGCACCATAAAAAGTGTCTGCACTAATATTATTCCACATCCATAATTCTTCATCTTCAGTATCAGGAGTTTCATCAAAATCTTCTGCATCCAATTCATAAAATCTTAAATCAACATCAGAATCACTACATCCTACAGTATTAATTCCGCTAGATTCTATATGTAAGTAAAGATCAACATCATCAATATTAGCTGTATCATCTATAATATCAACGTCAAAAATTACCCACCCCCTGATTAAGTCATCATTGACATTATCTTCTGCACCTATTCGTGTTAAATCATGAGCATCGTAATTATAACTTCCTAGAAGAGTTTTATACTCCACTTGTCCCCAATCTCCGGTTCCATTCTCTACATTTAAAGTGATAAATGGATCAATATAACTAAGGTCTTCACCAGAAAATTCGATATAATTATTTTTTAATTCTACGTTCAAATTCTGTTTAGAAACAGCCTCTTCAAAATTAATTATCTGTTCATCACAGATAAATTTGTATCTGTCAATTTTACAATCCACATTTTCAGTTACTATATCATAACCGATTTTAGAAGGTTGTTCGTTTTTATTCAAGGTGTGATTATAATAGAAAAATCCTCTGCCTTTTTGTATGGTTGTATTGAAATTTAATTTTTCTTTTTGTTCTTTTGATCTATCTTTTATTTTTTCCTTTTTTCCTTCAGAATCCTTAGTATACAGATCAAATATAACAAGTTTATCATTCCAACTTAAAATCAGTTTATTATCATCAAAATTAAAATTAGTGACATTTTCATAAGGTTCATATTTTCCCTGTAAATTTTTTATATTAACAGGATTTGCGTAAATTATTGAATAATACTTTTTCTCTTTTGCATCAAAATAAGTATCAGATATGAAAGATCTGTTTATAAGATTCAACAATAAAAAATTTATATTTTTTTGAAAATGCCCCTTTTTTTGATTAAACGGATTTGGAGAACCTTTGAAAATATTATTTTGGGCAATTACAAAAATTCCAGCTATAATTACTATCAACATAATAATCGTCAATAATCCTATTATTGTTTTTGCCTTTTTATCCATTATATGATAGTCCTCCAAAATCTATTCGTGCATATGTAACATTTGCTCTATTTGGTATTTTAATATAAATTGTCTTATTCTCATTCTGAGTAAAATTCAAAACTTTTTTAGTTGCACTATCATTTAATTTGTTTTCATAACCATAGTTAGATGTTATAGTAGTCCAATTATTTCCAGAATCATTGGAATATTCTATAAAATATCTTATGAAGTCTCTTTCTGAGTCATTGGATAACGTCCAGTTAATCGTTATTATACTGCTTAGATTAAATTTTTCATTTCCATTCGGATGTTTTATGTAAGGAATTGAAGGAGCTACGACACTATAATTACAATAGACACTACACCCATTTCCAATTTCTTTTTCATCACAACTTATATTTCCTCCTACTGAATATTCACAAGACTTTATTTCATTTCCATCAAAGTAAGTATTATAGGGAGTAAAACAAATAGTATCATCGGATAAGCCCACACCGTCATTGTCACAATATCTAGAAGAACATTCAAAATTATTACTGCAATTTTGTCCGTCCCCTTTTTTCTGAACACAATGCCAATCCGGCCAGCTTCCTGTTTTATCACAATAATCTCCATAAGAACAATCATTTTCATCAAAACAATGTAAAACATAAATCAGGTTATTTTGTCCATAATTTGGAGTAAATTCATTAAACCAGGCCCAACATGCATTTATTGCAGTTTTATTATAACCGACAATATTTTCATGATAAGCTATTCCCGGCGCATTGATAGTAGAAAGATTTCTTGTATTTGCCACATCATCTCCTCCACAACCATCCTCAAAATTGCAATCATCTTCTCCATTTTCTCCAGGATTTATAACCTTATAATACATATCCCTTCCTTTAATTAACTTCCATCCAAAGCTATAATTTCTAATGACATAAGGATCAGCAGAATCGTTAACAACCCCCCATTGAATGTCGTTAACATTCTCATAATTATTAATAGCAAGTGTTACATTACAATCTCCTGAAGAAAATCCAATGCATTGATCATATCCTGTTTCTGTGCAGTTATAAAGTATCGAGGGGAAAGTAGTCTGACTTTGGTTAATTGATTCTGTTGCAGCGAGGATATTTATACGAGAAAAAGTGATATTGCTCGATCCTCCATTATTTCTACTATTAAAAGTATCATTAATTTTTTTACCTGTTTTATTTAATGCCTCTCTAATTTCTTTCGGAGTTAAATTCGGATTTTTCTGTAATAATATAGCAGCTGCTCCTGAAACATGGGGAGCGGCCATTGAAGTTCCTCCATCTCCAATAATGCTACCATCAATACTTGTAGATACTATGAGACGCCCCGGAGCAAGCAAATCAAGATTACTTCCCCTATTTGTTGCACAAGCGATTCCATCAACTACATAAGTCCCTTCACTAGAAATATCAGAACAATTAGCATCTAGCCAACCAACTCCACCGGAATCATCATATGTCATTCCCACAGAAGTCACATTACCTCGACATGCTGGATGAGAAATTCCGTTAATAAAACCATTATTACCTGATGCTATTATAACGGATATATTATGGAAAGTTGCATTATTTATTTGAGTCTGTGCTCCAGATGGACAATTATCATTTGTGTATTCTGCACTATCTCCTAAACTTATACTAATAACTGAGATATTAAATATAGATAGATTACTTATACACCAATCAATTGCTTGTGAAATTCTAATTGTTGGACAATCCGTTCCAGTAGAATCACAAACCTTCATCGCAATTAATTTTGCATCTGGTGCAGTTCCATTTATCGTACCTTTTGCAGCAGCAATTCCTGCAACATGTGTTCCATGCCCATTATCGTCCATAGGATTGTTATCATTATTATAATAGTCATATCCTCCCAGAACTTTACAACCAGTCCCTATACAGCCTCCTAGCGCTGGATGCGACCAATTTATACCTCCATCTATTACGCATATTGTTTGATCTTTTCCAGTATATCCTAAAGCCCAAGTATTATTTGCGTTAATTAAAGGAAGACTTTCTTGCAATAAAATATGCAATTTTCTATTCAAATAAATTAATCTCACTTCAGGATTATTTTTTAATTTATCTCCTAAGACAATCTCTTCTAGTTTAAATTCAGTTTTTGTTAGATCAGACAATATAGAATTAGTTAAAGTATTACTTTTTAATTCAACAACAACCGAGATTTCAGAGCTTTCATTTAATTTTTTTAAGATATCTGATTCTATATCAATAGCAAAAATTTGAAAATTATGAAATAAGATTAAAAGAAAAATTATTACAATATAAACTATCAGCTTATTATTGATTTTAATCACCTCATCTTTTTTTTATTTTTTTAAATATTAAATAAATTATTACTAGTAAAACAACTATTATCCCAAAAATTATTACAATTTTTAAATAATTATTTTCATTAATATCTGCATACTTTTCTTTGTTAAATGTATCCTGATCTAAATTTTCTTTGTTAAATGTATCCTGATCTAAAATATGCAATTTTCTATTCAAATAAATTAATCTCACTTCAGGATTATTTTTTAATTTATTTAATCCTTCTTGAGTTATATTACTATCTCCTAAGACAATCTCTTCTAGTTTAAATTCAGTTTTTGTTAGATCAGACAATATAGAATTAGTTAAAGTATTACTTTTTAATTCAACAACAACCGGCGCCCACTCTGAATTTTCTAAAAATTTTATAACATCATCTTCAATTTCATTATTATACATAGGATTAGTTTCGTTCTCATTTCCACTAGGATGTACTATCCTATCTATATTGATTTTTAGTACTCTACCATCATTAATTAATTTATCAAATCCCTCCTTGGTAATGCTTCCTCCAAAGCCATTAGATAATCTTCCAGTTATCCTGAATTCGCTTTCATTAAGTTCAGATAAAACCCCCTCTATTCTTGGCTTAAACCATTCACCTTTTTGTTTTATTTTTTCTATTCTTTCTTCTTTAGACCCGGTAATATTAATACCAGAATTATCTTTTAGTCTTACTATAACTCTTACTGAATCCGATTCATTAAAAGCCTCGAAAATCTCAGAATCGTACTCAACACCAACATCAGAAACTAACATTTCAGAAGATAAAATATTAATTGAAGCTGATGTTAATATAAAAAATATTGCTATTCCAATATATATTTTACTATTCATATTTTTATCAACACACCTCATTTTATACGTTTATCTCATCAAAACTCCTCTAACCATTTCTCCCTCAACCAACTGTCATTATTCCTATTGGAATCACCAAGAGATTTAGTAATTGCCATTCCACTTTCTCCATATCTTAAATCTTGAGAAAGATAAAATTATTAAAATTAAAATCATCATGCTCCGAAATTTTAATTTATTTTTCATATTAACGTCAATCATAACTACCATCTTTCTTACACAACTCTTCTTCTATTTATCATTTTTTGAAATTAACAAAAAGCATAAAGAGGATTTACTCTGCATAATTCAGTTTTCAATAATGCATTTTCTTCTTTTAATTCATTAATTGATAAAATAATATCTACATCATCAATAGGATTTTCTACAAATTTTATTACT
>JAGVWY010000029.1 GCA_018304055.1 Candidatus Pacearchaeota archaeon | reverse complement strand
GTTCTACTCTTAAATTAGCTCCAGAGAAATCAGCGAAATTTCTTAACATTCTTGGATGATCTTGGGATACTTCATCTTGGATATTTTCTAAGATGACGCTTTTAGCGACTTCAGTTTTAGCGGTTTCATATGCTCTCTGCATCCAAGGAATGAAATTAGGTTCTATAGCAACTCTATAATTTCCAATTATCTCTCTTATCTGATTATCAGTTAAACTATCGACAGGAGTAAGAACGTCCTTAATCCTCTGCCTAGCTAATTCAAGTTGCTCGTTAACAATTTCTTTATATTTTGTTTGTTCCATAATAATTTCTAAAATAACCTATATATAAAATATACTCCTCTTTTTTTGGAGGATGACAGAAAAGGTTAAAAACCTTGAAACTGTAATAAAAATATGGATGAAAAAATACTAGAAAATATTGGGTTATCTAAAGCCGAAATTAAAGTTTATTTAGCCTTACTTGAACTTGGACCATCAACATCTGGACCAATAATACAAAAATCTGAATTACAAAGCTCTGTAGTTCACAGGGTTCTCAAAACTCTTCTTGACAAAGGCATTATAACCTACATTAAAATTGGAAAAGACAATAATTATCAAACTACTGATCCTAAAAATCTTTTAGACTTTATAGAAAATAAGAAGAAAAGATTAATAGACATTCTTCCTGAATTGGAAGATAAGCAAAAAAGAAACAAAGGCAATTACCTGATTAAAGATGGGAATCCTAATGAAGATTATTTGAGCTTTTCACTTATAGAACCCCATGATGATAAAGAGGTAGTTGATTTTTATCAAATATATAATTTAAGAAGAAGAGATAAAAAAATCAAAGTTAAGGTATTAGTAAATAATAAAGTTAAGCCGATTTATGAAAAAAATTATACAAAAGAGCTTCTAAAAAAAGCAAATGTAAGGTATACTAGCTTTCATTTCCCACAGGGGATTATTATATTTAGGAATAATGTAACTTTTGTCCATTGGGGAGAAAATCCCTTTGCAGTAAGAATAACAAATAAGGAAATGGCAGAGCAGTTTAAAGAATTTTTCTTAGAGTTTTATAACAAAGAAAAAGACGCTTATTCCTAAGATTTAGAAAATCGTATAGTGGACACTTCTGTCTGCCAAATTATAAATTTTTTAATTCATTAACAAATCTCTCAACTTTTTTTCAGGAGCTTTTGATTTTACTATAGCTGAAGAAAGCGCTATTCCAGACGCCCCAAGCTCTAAAGCTATTTTAAAATCTTTATTGCTATGTATTCCAGCGCCGACTAAAAATTTCCGTCTGATTTTTCGAGAAAATTCCTTTATAATACGTGGTTTAGAACTGCTCACTGATATTCTTCCTCCTACTAATTCAGGTGGCTCATAAATTAAATATGTCGGTTTAAATTTCTCAACTTTTTTCGCTCCCTTAATATTTTTTACAAAAACCGCGGTTTTCAAATGAAGGACTTTACACCTTTTTATTGTCTGTTTAAGAGTATCAAATTTCAACGGATGCTCTGAATGATTCAAAAAAGTACCTTTTCCCTTGTCTTTTTTAATTGCTTCTGGAAGAATAAATCCTGTGTATCTTCCTGGTAAAAATGGATCAACATGCTCTGAAACAACCGGCAATTTCACTGCTTTTGCAACTTCATAAATGTCTGTTGGTTGAACTCCCACAATAAACTTATATTTTTTGTTTACCCTTGCTACTTTATCTATTTTTTTAGCTAATCTTATTACCTCTTTTCCCTGCTTATAAGTTTTAAAATTAATAATAATTACTGGCTTTTTTCTGAAAAAGTTGAACATGTTTTAACCTCTTTACTAAGTTATATTAATTATTTTCTCAGTTTTAAAGCTTTTGGATGAAAAAAATAAAAACATGGGAGAGATTTATTATAGTTTGAAGCATAATAATAATTAATAACCTCTAAAATTTTAAATAAAAATGAATCAACAAGAAATATTAGAAAAAATTTATGATGTTGGAAGATGGGATTCGTGGGTAGGAGGGTGTAATCCGCCAGCTAGCACAACAGAGTCTATAGGCACTTTGAGATATCAAGGATTAAGATTAAGGTACACAATTTATTATAATTCCTGGGACAATCCTAAAAGAACATTGGTTATTCATGGAGTTATCAATGATGATTTTTCTGAAGTAAATGGAAACGATCCGCTAAGACTGCCATTTAACATTGATAGAAGTGATTTAGTGAAAATTGTTAAAAAGAAATTCCTGGGTCATGGTGTCAGAATTTTAGACAAATAAAGTACAGAAGTGAATCATAATTATCTATAACAAAGTAGCTATAAACATCTCAAATCACTCTATTTTTACATTCTTTATTTTGCATGATACAGATAATGTTGTCAAGAGTGGTGTCTAAAATTCTCTTTACAGCCTCCTCACTGTTAAATGCATTGTGAGGAGTAATTATCACATTTTCCATTCTCAATAATTTTTTAAAAAAAGATAATTTCTTTTTTGAATTTTTGTGGAGTAATTGAGACTCTTCTTTAATCATAAATTCATCTTCTAAAACATCTAATCCTGCTCCTCCAACATTTCCATTTTCCAGAGCTTTTATCAAAGCTCCTGTTTCAATCAATCCTCCTCGTGCAGTATTAATAATTAGAGTTTCTTTTTTTATCAAATTAATATTCTTTTCATTAATTAAATGGAAAGTTTTTTCATTCAAATTTGTATGTAAAGTGATAATGTCTGAATGTTTTAGTAAATAATCTAATGGAACATATCTTATTTTATTCTCTTTAGCGAAATTTTCATCTTTAAAAATATCATATGCTAAAACATTCATTTCAAATCCTTGTGCAATTTTTGCAACATGCTTTCCAATTTTTCCCAAGCCAATTATTCCTAGAGTTTTTCCTTTTACATCCGTTCCTCTTAAGCCATTAATGGAAAAATTTCCTTTTTTTGTTCTTTCATAAGAAAGGTGAATTTTCCGGGATAATGCTAAGATAAGCGCAAACGCATGCTCTGCAACAGTATTTTCTCCATAAGAAGGAATATTAGTAACAATAATTTTTCTTTTTTTGCATTCATCAACATCAATGTGGTCATATCCTGTTGAACGTGTTACAATTACCTTAATATTTGGTAGTTGACTAAGTATATCTTTAGTAATGCGCGAATAAATAAAAATGCATAAAATTTCAAGGTCTTTAATTTTTTTTAAATCTTTCTTTGAGATTGGTCTGTGAAAAAAAATTAATTTATTGTTTTTTAATTGTTTTTTAACATATTCTTCTTCCCATTTTTCAGTTTCAAAAAATGCGATTTTCATTTTCTCTACCCAAAAATAATCTTCCTCAATTTCTCGCTTATCTTTAATGGATATTTTGATTGCCAAACATTTCTTCCGATTGCTAAACCAATAGCTCCAGAATTTATTATATCTTTAACTCCATTCAAAAAATCTTTTTCAGATTTTTTCATTCCTCCTGCAACAACCACTTTAGTTCTTCCTGCAGACTTTACCGCCCATTCTAAATCTTCTTTTTTCCCACCATATTTTAATTTTACAATGTCTGCACCTAATTCTAATCCTGTTCTTGCTGCATAACTAATCATTTCTCTACTTGCATCATTTTTTACACTTTTTCCTCTAGGATAAACCCATAATACAACTGGAAGTCTTTTTTTATGTGCTTCTTCAATTATTTTCTCAGCTTCCTGTAACATTATACTTTCATGTTCACTTCCAATGTAAATAGTATATCCTACTGCACTTGCATTTAAATTAATAGCTTCATCGACGCTACAAAGCTGCCTAGCAACTGGATCTCCTCTCACTAGGTTAGTTTTCCCATTAAGTTTAATTATTAACGGAATCTTACTCTCTAAAATTTCTTTTCTATATTTTTCAGCAATTCCTTTCTGAAACACTAAACCAGTAAATCCTCCTTTTTTGGCTATGTCAATAATAAAAAGAGGATCAACATTCTTGTCATTAAAATCACTCGTAGGACCATGTTCAAGTCCTTGATCATATGCTAGAAATAAAACTTTTCCATTTAGTAAAATGTTATTAAGATCAACTTTTTCTGATTTCTCTTTTAATTTTTTCTTTAATTTTGAAAAATCAATTGCTTTTTTGTCTTTAAAAATAAGCTTAACTTTTTCAGCATTAGGGTCTTGTATCATCTTACATTCTCTTTTAAAATCAAAAAATTCCTTAGTTTACTACACCTTAAAAAGCGTGGTTAGTTCGGAATTTTTGGATGCTCCGAATTACGAACACATCCTAAAAGATGTGGTTTTAAACTGTGAGTAATTCAGACATAATAAAAGAATTGTGTTTAAATAACTATTTATTTTATATAAGTTTGAATAAATGTGTCAAAATGATCGTAATCAATATCAAACACAACATCACACCTATCCCCTTCTACAAATCTTGTTTCTCCAATTCTTTCTCCTCCAATTAAATTTCCTTTTTTAACCCTTAATCTTTCAGGATACAAGTAACAATAGGGGATAAATACATCTGCTACTGAAAGAGACTTCGGTATCACCATTTCCAACACTTTTGGTAGAATATTCTTACCTTCATAATCTATTTCAGAACTTCTTAATAAATCAATTATCTGCTGATATTTTTTAAAAAAATCTTCGGTATCAGATGCCCCATAAATAGGATCATTTATATTGCTCAACAAAAATATACTTTCATAAACCTTTCTTCTTATATCTTTTGAGTTTCCAACAATTTTTATTCCACCACTACCTTTTATTAACAAATCTTCTAATAGACTATAAATTTGTTTATCGTTTAACTCAAATGCAATTTTTGCAGCAGCGTAACCCTTAGCCATCTTTTTTACATATAAACCAGCATTTGTTGAAATATTATCTAGGTAAGAAACAAGCATCCTATATTTCTCACACGTTTCTTTAGTAATAATGGTTAATGGAACTTCTGATTCAAAAACAACTTCTGCTGCTCTAATATCATGCCTAAAATTATGTTCGATACTTCCTTCAATACTTCCACCCATAATATACATTCGTTCTATATTTATTGCTAATGAAGGATATTTTAATAATAATTTCCCAACATTTGTTAAAGGTGCCAGGCTAAAAATAATCTTTTTTTCTTTTTCTAATCTTAAAACAAGATCTTCTAAACCGTTTGGAATTATATCAACCTCTTCTAATTCTTTAAATATGATATCATTTGATGCTTCTGATTCTTCTTCATCAATGAAACAATCATCAACATAACAATTCTCACAGAAAGTATATGGATTAACTAATGGAAAAATAGGATTACTTTCGCCTTGAGCTACTACTATATCTTTTCCTGATAAATTAATTAGATGTTTTGCAATATATGACCTAAAATCAAGACAAGGAGCATTTGTTGTATAAATAGCTTCAATAGGTAATCCTACATTTACCATTGCTAGGATAGATAACGCATCATCTGGATCTGATCCAATATCTGTTAATACGAGAATTTTCTTTACCATTGTTAATATCCAAGTCTTGCCATTAAATTTTCACTATAAATACTATCTGGAGAAAAATTTTCTTCAAGGCTTAAAGTTTTTCTTATTGAACTAGGAATTTCTTGAGAAGTATCAACAATATACTCTTGAAAAGATGTTTCTCCTATAATCTTAGGTTTATGTTTTAATCTTTTTTTAACAACATTCCAATTTTTTATTTCCTGTCTTGTATTTTTGTAAACCAATAACAAATCAACATATTCGGCTCTAGCTTTGAGCATTTTATCTGCCACAACATTTACAGACTCTCCAGTAACTAAATCGTTATCGAAAATGAGAATCCTTTTATCTTCTATTTCGTTTGAAATTAAGGGTGCTAAAGGATGACCGAACCTTTTTTTATCTCCTGTTCTTATTACATAAATATCCTTAGCCGGAAATCCATGTAACTGAAAAATGTAAGATAACCAAGAACCTTTTTTTGCTATACCTATCCCTAAATCATAATTATCTGATAATGTTTGTGATGCATGACATGCTCTTTCCAATTCTCCAACATATCTATTAAAATTTGGAAATTGAATACAATTGTTATCAGATAGAATTTCTTCTAATTCTTTTTTAACATCATCTTTATAAGAGAGAAAATCTAATATTATTCTTCCAGTTAATAAGAGGCTTCTTATATAAATCATAAAACTTTCTTGAAAATCTCTGAAAAAAGTAACTAAACGTGGATTTGAAACTAGTAAAGTTTCATCATATTCTTCTTTATCTAAAATAGTTTTATAAGCCATTTTCGTATAAATATTGTGCAATTTCTCTTGCAGCACACAGACCATCCTAGAATCCTTTTCTAAACGAGGGTTTGGATTAAACAATTTCATTTCTTGTGGTATAATACCAATTCTATAAGGAATGGGCAAATTTTTCCTTGTATCTTTTAATTGTCTTGTCCTTCCGCATCCTCTCCATAAACTTCTAAAATTAATTGTATCTTTTCCTAAATGAGGAACCTCTAAATCCTTAATTCCGGGCCATTCAATTAATCCAATATATGCTCCTTCTACATTAATGTTATTTTCTCTTAGAAATTTGTAAACAGAAGTTAGCGTTTTTCCAGTTACTACATCAATATCTGTTAATAATAATTTATCCTTGTATTTTAATTTTTCTAAATCATCTTTATTTATGTCTGGTTTAAACATTTTTCTCTTATGATGAGAAAAAGCAATTGAAAATGTATCAACACCTATCATTCTAAAAAAATCTGCATATGGAATACCCGCACTTTCAATTCCAATAACTCCATCAAATCCTAGTTCTTTTAGAGTTAATGTAGCCGCAGCATGAACATACAAAGGAAGATCGAGATAAGCTCTCCATGAATCTTTAAATTTCCATCTATCTAATAATGCAGATTCTACATTGAGCATTTTTTGATAAGGACTTAATGTTCCTGTTTCTAATACTTTCTTCAAATTCCATGTAGAATCTTTTGCGTTTTCAGTAATTTCTGGATTTCTAATTGGGAAGTGAGGAGACAACTGTTCAATTCTTTGTTCTAATCTCGATTCTAATCTTTGTTCTAATTTTAAAGCTAGCATATCCAAAATATCATTTTAAGGTATTTAAATTTTACTACTTGTTATGACTATTAAGAAATAACGATTATATTTTCTTTGTTAAAAAATCTTATTTAAAGATTTAAATTATCTGGCAATTAATAATCAGCAGAGAAAGAAGGTTTTAAAGTATTGAATCCTGAAAAAAACTTTAATGATTAATAGATATCTATTTTTGTTTCTCCTTTATGTCTAATTCAGTATAACAAACACCAAAATATCTCTTATGGATTTCTGGAAGTATATATTCTATATTCATTCCTGAATCATAATCACCAAAACTTCTATAACCATAAAATAAATTCTCAAACCATGAAATATCTTCTTTCATTTTTATTAACTATTTAACTGAATAATAATACACTGCATTTCCTTTTTTTATTTTTTTGATGTATTTTTTGTTAATAAGTGCTTTTCTTAAGTTCCAAGAGTGTTCTACTTTTAGTTTTTTATTGATCTCTAAAGGCCTTATTCCTGGATTCTCTTTTATGATTTTTATCATTTTTTTTATTAAATATTCTTTTTTCATTTTATCCAATAATTTTTAGTTTTAATGCGTAAATAAGTAATGCAATACCAATTAACATAAATAAAAATGCTAGTATTATTAAGATTATTTCTATTAATGAAAATGTACCATTTTTCCTTACCATTTTCAATCTTCTAACACCGCAAATATGTTTATTGCCATATTAAAAAATAATGTTCCAAAACTAGTCGAATAATCAAACCAATTAAAACATAATGTTCCAACTGCTCTTGAAATCCAGTTTATTATCAATAATAATGCTGCTATTACTGAAATTAGATTAAGCAAATGTGATCTTTTCATGTCCAGTTGAGTATGTTTATTATTACTAAAATAATTATTACAATCATTCCTATAGCAATTCCTAGTTTCTGTAATAAGTCAATTATATCTTTTCTCTTCATCTCAACTTCATCCTTAATAAATTATTCTTTGCTCCAAATGCTCTTAAAACAGATTCTGATTCTCTTAATCCTAGTATTAAACTTTCTTCTATATTTTTACCTACAATTAATCCAGCGATAAAACCTGTTCCAAAAGCATCTCCTGCTCCAGTAGGATCAACTACTTTAATATTGTGAGGCATAAGAGAATAAGTTTTATCTTCATGTTTATTATAACAATTTATTTTTTTATTTCCGTTCGTTATAACAATAATTCTTGGACCAAACTTTTGTAATCCTCTCAACAGATTCTCTTCTTTACTTTTTACTTTTCTCAATAATAATTCTGCTTCTTCTTTATTCAATATTAACACCTCGCTGATTTTTAATAATTGTAATAAGTTTACTTCTTTGATAATATAACTGCTAGGGTTAAAAGCTATTTTTGTTCCCGATTGTTTTTTTAATTTAGACAGTTTTTTTTGAGTTTCAAAACTTTTTCCAAGCAATGAAGAGTAATAAAGCCACTTTGTTTTTATTTTTCTTAATGATAAGTCATTTATATCAATATAATTGTTAGCTCCTTTATAGGTTAATATAGTCCTATCTTTTTCTTCAGTGCATAATACTATAGACATTCCCGTATTATTTTCCTTATCCTTTTTTCCTAAAAATTTTACATTTTCTTTTCGCATTAATTTTAAAATTTTTTTTCCATAATAATCTTTTCCAATTCCTCCTATCCAAGCAGTTTTTAATCCTAATCTAGAAAAACCGACAGAAGTATTTGTTCCACCTCCTCCTATTTCACATCTTAGCTCTTTAATTACAACTTTTTCTCCAGCAGGATAACTAATTAAGTGATTTTTTTCGTGAACTCCGGTTTTTACAAAAAAATCAACCAGACCACTTCCAAAGCTAATAACATCGTATTTCATCATTCACCCTATTTTATTATTATAATTTATTAGAATTAATAAACGTTTTTGTTTGATGAATATTTAACATATACACAATATTATTTAAAAATTTAGAAACTAAGACTTGCATTCACTATAATGTATGAAGAGGGATTGGATATAAAGGATATAATAACAATTGCTATAGGAGTTGTTTCTATAGTTGTACCAACCTATTTATTTTTAATATCTTCTCCAGAAGAAATAAGAAACCAGGCTATAATTGTATTTACAGGTATAATGATAGTCTTACTACTTGGAGTACCTATTTTTTATTTTTATAACTTAATCTCGACACATCAGTCGAGATTAAGAGTCCGTAGTAAATAGTTTGTCGTTGGTAGTTCATTAAAGCTCTCGCTAATTCTGTTCACCAAACC
>JAGVWY010000028.1 GCA_018304055.1 Candidatus Pacearchaeota archaeon | reverse complement strand
TAACCCTATTAAGATATTTCCAAGAAGCCTGCGTTCCAATATAGTGCTCACTCTTCAAATCTTGAATTGCTTTTAATTTTCCTTCTAAATTTTTTCTTTAGAAAATCTTCGTAAAATTGAAAGAGATTTAAAAATGTATATATTTTATATAGAAATTAATATTATTGATAGAATAAAACTTATGGAAAGAGATCAGGTTGATCATAGACTTGAAAATAGAAGAGAAATATTAGCTGATTGGATTCATTTAATAAGAGAAAATAATCCAAAGATTGATTATGAATCTTTACTAGAAGAGGTAAGAAGTAGATATAAAATGAGGCAAGATAGACTTAAAAGGTTAAGAGATTTGAATGCTCACGATGCAATAATCAGCAACGAAATAAGATTAGTTAAGGAATATGAGTTCATTAATAGACTTATCAAATCAGAAAAAAATTTCATTAATAGATTTTTAAAAAGTTAATATGAAAGTAAAAACAAATTGTCCTCCTAAAGATGAATTAGAAACTTTAATTTATGCTTTTAATAGTCCTAATTTAGATCATCCTCCTCAAAGACCCGATTACGAGCAGATAAGGAAAGAACTAAGAGGGGCAGGTCATTCAGAAGAGTCGTTAGATAGTTTAATTAATCTTTTTGATACTTATGAAGATGACCTTGAAGCTTATAATTGCATGTTAAAATATGGACAAACAAGTATTATTAATTACATTAACCATCTTAATGCAGAATGTCGTATTTGCGTTGATAATTATACAAATGTATTAAGAGAAGAGGTTTTTGGAAAAATAAAACATAGGAAATTACAGCCCTCTGAATTGACTGAAGAACGAATTAATCAATTACTAGCTGAAACTCATAAAGAGTTTTTGGGAAGTGATGAAATTGCTAGGATTATTAATCTAGGTAATTTTTATGCTCTTTTATATCCTCGTTTGTTTAGGGGTAATTAAAATGAAAGAATGTCCTAGACATAATTTAGAGATGCTGCTTCATTTAATACCTCCAATTGTCTTTCATCAAGTTTTTTATGAAAAGCCTCCTAAATATGAACGAATAAAAGAATCTATTCCTAATCTTTCACCTCAATCACTAGAGTATTTATTTCGTGAAGAATCTAAAGATTATATGCAAGGAAATCTTAATTTTCTTGCATTTTTATACTATTTTAGGGAAGATATTAGTGGTATTGAATTGAACGAAGAAGAAGCACGCCTCATAGCACGGACTTCATTAAAAAAACATGTCAATGAATGTTCAAACTGTAGGGATTTTTATCTCGAAGATTTTTTAACGAAGCAGCTTAATTTTTATAAAGATGTATTAGGTATTAGCGAAGTGGATGAAGATTATGTTAAAGATATTGATGAATACTATTTAGGATTACTTATCTAAAACATCAACCAATTAATTATCATTCCTAGATAAATGCCAAAGGTTATGAACGGCATTGCAGGATAAAATTTTCCTTTTCTTGCTATAACAAACAAAAATAAAAGAGCAAGAGTGGAAAATATCATTATTATTATAGAAGGCAGGATTGAGAGATAGGTTTTGTAAAAAACTCCTGATGCGATTATAGGAAAGATAACATCTCCTCCGCCTAAAATAGCAAGATTTACTTTTATTTTTGATTTTTTAAATTGTTTCTCTAATTCCTTTGGATTTTTTGCATATTTTTGTTTCAAAAATCTTATTTTTTCCTTTTCCTTTTTTGAAGCATACGGAACGAAAAAACCAGTGAAAAATTTAAGATTGTTTATTTGATATTTCGCCATTTTTTGCATAAATTGTGAATGCCAGACTGCCCACATATCATAAAGAGATATTAGCAATAAAATAATTACAGTCCATTTAATGTTTAATAAAGGAATGAATACTGCTGCAATGCCTGGATAAATTAATAGTTCAGTTATATTATGGACAATAAGGTCTCTTTTGAAAATTTTGAAATAAGCTAGAGGCAAGGCTATAAGTAAGGCAAGGAATTGAGAATAATTATCCACGCTAATTTTGAACAATACTGCATTTATGGAAAGACTAATGGCAATTACAGTTACTAACAAAAACCAGAGCCTAATAAAAGTATCTGCTTTTAGTCGTATTAAAAGAAAAAATAAAGCAACAGCAATTGCAAAAGCGACAATGATTTCTTTTCCTTGGGGCTTTTCCTTAATTTCTTCAGGAGGTTCCATTCCATACGGAAGCTGGAGTTTGTCAGTATAGATAGTGTACACAAATAGTCCTATTAACTGTGTTAATAAGAACATGCAAATAATAATAGCGGTTATTTTTAGATTGTGTTTCATAAATCCTTCTTTAAGTAAATTGAAATGCTTAAAAATCTTTGATTTTTATTGTGTTTCAATTTGCCCCCCTTTTTAAGTAAATTGAAATGCTTAAAAATCTTTGATTTTTATTGTGTTTCAATTTCCTCTTTTTATTAATATGATTAATAGAGTTTTTAAAATGTTTGATGGGAAAGATTATTTAAATAATATTGATATATAATTTTTATGGAAAGTAAAAATGTCAGAATCTTCATTTGTTTATATAACAAGTAGTACTTTAGATGATAAAAGAATCACATATCATAAATGGACTGCTCTAAGCGTTAAAACTGATTTAATAGAAGAAGGATTAAATCCATGGTTACTTGATTTCAATACTTCGCAAAAATAACATAGTTATCTTGCTGTCTACAATAGGGGTTATAATGGAAACAATTTCCAAATGATATGGACAAAAAATAAATATTCTTATTATCTTGTGCTTAGATCTCATAGACCATCGAAAGAATTACGAAGAGCATTCTCAAAAATTCTATATATTAAACCATTCACTTTTTATAAATTCAAAGACAAATTTTATAATGATGAACTACATTATACTTATGAATGGGATTTTTTAAATCCTCAGAAAAGATTTAGTGAATTGTTAGAAGATAAAGTAAGAAGAAAATATTTGAGGTGGTTGAGAGATTAAATTCTACCTCTTAAATTAAATTTGTTTTATAAATATTTATATTATTTATTTTTTAATTTCACCTCAACCTTATCGTCTCCAAATTTCTCGGAACAATTGTTTCTATATGGTGTAATTTGTAAATAGTAGAGGCAATATCAAGACATCTACTCTGTTCTCCGTGATTAAGTATTATTCTCATCACTCGTGGCTGTGTTTTATTTGTGTAATCAATTAATTCTGTTCTTCCTGCGTGTGCAGATAGCCCATCTATGGTGATAACTGCTAAATTAACATCAACAATTTCTTCTTTTCCTTCTACACTCATCTTAACCTGTTTTATTCCATCTTGCACTTGTCTTCCTAATGAACCAGATCCCTGGTAACATACAAAACAAATTTTGTTATTTCTGCTTGAAGCAAAATGTCTGAAATATTCTACAGAAGCACCACCAACTAACATACCTGAAGTTGCGAGCACTACACAAGGGCTTCCCTCAATAACTAGTTTTCTTTCTGAAGAACTTCCTACTCTATTGAACACATCTGATACAAAAGGATTTTTATTTTGGAAAATATCTCTTCTTACCTGGCTGTTCAAAAAATCAGGATAAGCAGTATGGATTCCATTTATATCCCATATCATACCATCGATATAGATAGGCACTCGCGGAAGTTTGTCATTTCTCATTGCCTCTTCTAATATTAACATTGTCTCTTGTGCTCTTCCTAATCCCAGTTCTGGAATAAGAACCTTTCCTTTTTTTTCTATGGTTTGTTTTATTTCATTTATCAACTGGTCTTCTGCGTCTTTTCTTGAGGGCAGGACATTTTCTTTTCCGCCATAAGTAGCTTCTAATATCATTGTTTCTAAGCGAGGGAAAATATTTACTGCACGATCTAAAAGTCTTGTTTTCAGGAATTTTATATCTCCTGAATACACAAGGTTATGGGCTCCATTGCCTATATTTATATGGACAATAGCAGCTCCGAGCGCATGGCCTGCATTATAAAAAGTAATTCTCATGTCAGGAGCAATGTCAGTGACTTCATTATAATCAAGACAAATTGAATGTTTTACCATTTCTTTTATATCTGTTGATGAGAAAAGCGGAGTAGTTGCTTGTTTGTAAGCGACTCCTATAAAGTCTAATGCTAATAAAGCAGCTAGATCCCTTGTTGGAGCAGTCATATATATAGGCCCTTGATAACCCATTTTATACAAGTAAGGAACAAGCCCGGAATGATCAAGATGAGCATGGCTTAAAATTACAGCATCTAATTCATTTAATCTAAATTCTGGGGCGTCTAGATAGGGAAATTTATCTTTTCCCTTGCCTCCTACGTCTATTCCACAATCTAAAAGAACTTTTGTTTGAGGTGTTTGCAATAAAATACAGGATCTTCCTACTTGCCTTCCAGAACCTAAAAAAGTAACTCTAATCCATTCTTCTATTTTTTCAGGATTCCATTCTTTGTATATTTTCTTTCCTACTGAATTAAGAAATCTTTTTCTTGCTGCATTGTTTTGGTACAAAACTGCTCGAATATTTTCAGTAATTTTTGATCTTATCGCAGGACTTCTTTGGATTTGCGGTATCCAGTAGGTTTTATCTTTAATCTCCTTTAATATTAACCCAGATTTTCCTATAACTAATCCAGGTCTTTTAGCTTCAATTACAACAATACTTCTTTGAGGATCGAATAATATATCAGTTACTTCTGCTTCTTTTGGCACTATCTCTTTTATTATTTTTTCTGTTTCTTCTTGAGTTTTAAGTAAAGAGGGATCCACTCTTAACTCAATCCTTTTCTTAAACTCATTTACCAATTCCCTAATTTTCCCTTGATTATCTCTGAAAAAATCAAGGTCGTTTGTATAAAGAACTATGTTTGCACCCTCGAAATTTGCACTGTTTATTACCTTCGGTAATTTTTTCTGAATATCTTTTAGAATGTCAGTCATTTTTTACATTAGAATATTTTACTAAATTATCTTTTTATTCCTTGTTTATTCTTAAATTCTTGTTTTATTTCTTGTTCTAATTCGTGTTTTATCCCATCTTTTTTTATGGTAAATATATCAACTCCATATCCTGAACCAGTGTCTCTTTGCGTTGATGCTTTCAGAGATGATAATACCAATTCAACACCTTTTTTTGCATCCATGGTAGGATCATATTCTCTTTCTAGTAAACCTAAAACATAAGGCATACCTGAACCGAAATTTGCATCATAATCTTCTACTTTGATTGCTGTTCCTGCTGGTTCAATAGTGTATAATTCTGTTGTTCCGTCTTCATTAAAACCACCTACTAATGTGCCGACGATGGATGGTATCATTGAAGGATTTCTGATATTTCTGTATGTTAACATTGCAATAAAGTTTGCGGCTTCTCTTACTGTTGGCCTTCTTTTGGACCTTAATTCTTTAAGTCTTAATTCTGCCGCAATAATTTTTTTCTGCATCTCTATATCTGACGCATTTCCAGTACCTGAAATAACTAAATACTCATTTATCACTACTGTTTTTTGCGTATTTTTGCTCATCACTATGTTTCCTGCAGTTGTTTGCCTGTCAGAACCCATTACAATCCCATCTTTACATACAACTCCAATAATCGTTGTTCCTGATTTTAATATAGAATTTTTTAATTCTTGTTCCATTTTAATTTTATAATAAGTTATAGCGTCTTAATAACATTATTAAGAATTTAATACAATTCCATAGTTTTTAGGCTTTATAAATTTTTTGGCCAAAAAATTTTATTGTCTTTAAAATTTTAATAAAATTGACTAAAGTAATAGAAATTTCCTGCTGATTATCTAAAATCTCTAAGGGTTTTCTATATTTATGAGAAACGCGATAAACCTCTTCTTTCTCTTCTGTTAATTCTTTTTTGATAAAATCCATGTCAACTGAATCTCTATCCCTTCCTCTTTGAATTCTTCTATTATATACATTTTCAGGACTAGTTTCTACAAGAATGAATAAATCAATACAATCAGCATACTCTTCAGGCAAAAGTCTTACAAAACTTGAATCTGGTAATGGGTAGGTATAATGAGAGTCTATCAAGTATAATCCTTTAGTTAATTCCTGTTCTAAACTATTCAAAAACCAGGCATTTATCTGAAATGTTTTTTCTTGATCTAATAACGATAAACTTTGAGCAAATCTTCTTTTAGCTTCAGGCCTTTTAATTTCTCCGCTTGAAATATATTTTATATCAGGTAATTTTTTTGATATTAATTTTCCTATAGTTGTCTTTCCTGAACCAGGAACACCGCCCATATAGATTAGGCTTGCCTCATTTCTCATTTTGATTTTAAAAATGGTATGTTTAAAAATATTTATATGGATTAGTTGATTTTTCTTTGTTCAAATCTCGAGATTTTTTATATAATAATTTTATTTATTTTATGCCCTGACCGAGATTTGAACTCGGGTCTCCACCGTGAGAGGGTGGTATCCTTGGCCTCTAGACGATCAGGGCTTCATAAAAAAGAGATAACCTAATTTTTAAAGTTAATTGAATATAACTAAATTTAAGTATTAAAGATGTTTATTATTAACCTGACTAAAAATATTATAAAGAATTTTGAAAAAATAACACTCGAAAAAGGTATCAATAAACAAGATTAACGATAATTAGGGAAATTAAACTTTAAACACTTTATATCCTTTTCTTACTCTTTGTGATATTTTTATTCCTACTTCATCACCTTTTTTAGCACTCGCAACTTTTTTATGATTTATTTGCATACTATCGATTTTTTGTTCAAAATTTGTTTCTCCGCCAACAAATCTTAAACTATCCCCAATCTTTAAAGGAGTTTTTACTTTAATAGCTGCAACTTGCACATGTTCGAAATAGTTTGATATTTCACCAACATCTTTTTCTTTTGCCATAATATTAATAACATTAGGGAATTTATAAACCTTACTCAAACTGGACTTTTGTATTTTACGTGAGGGACTTTGGTGATTTATGGAGGATTTTAAAAAAAATTCAGGTAGGAAACTTTTGCAGTATTTTACACACAAAATGCAAAAGTTTACTCAAATTAAAAATAAGAAGATAGAATTTTAAGCAAGTAATGCTTCAAACTTTTTCCTTTCCTTAGATTCTTTTTCCCTATAACTTGATTCAACTTTGGATACTAATTCTTGTTTTATTTCTAATTGCTTCATTGCATATTCTGCATAATCATTTGCAGCTTTCATAGCCATATCTTTTGTATTAAAAAAAGGAAAATTTCTATAAGGATTATTTTGATTTGAATCAGGATTCTGGCTTCTCTTAAATTCTAAAATAGCTTGTAAATCTCCATTATCCAACATTCTACCATAATTTTCAGATCCCAGTGTTTTATAAAGAGCAAACACAAATCCAAGATGAGGTTTCTTTCTTATAACAGCTCCGTCAATTACTCTTTCTTGTGTTTTGTTAGGATCAGAATAGTCTATTTCATACACAAAATAACAGACTCTTTCTATACCTTGTCCAACATTTTTCACTTCTGGTCTAATCTCATATCTTCTGTTCATTTTATATGTTTTATTGATTATTTCCTTTTAGGATTATTAAACAATAAATATTGATTTATAAATTCTTCTTAGAATTTATTTGTAAGTTTTCTGATCGTGAATTGAAAGATGCCTGGGATTCTAAATCTACGGTTCTCATCCTAAAGAATTAGAAAATAGCCCAACCATTTCGAGAAAGTATTTGACTCGGAGTGACTAGTCCAAAACCTGAAGAGTTAATCAGATTTGCTTTCAGCAATCTGATATAGCCCCACCAGGATTCGAACCTGGGTCAACACGGCCAGAGCGTGTTATCCTTGACCACTAGACGACAGGGCTATTTTATTAAAAATTCATGACAATTAGAATATTTAAATCCATTTAAAGTTAGGATTCTATTTCGTTTTTTAAAACCAAAAGCTTATAAATGAATTTCTCAATTCTTTTATATAATTAATTATAATGGACATAAAATTAAAATGAAACGTTCAAGCAGACGATGGAAGAAAAAACGTCAAATGAGATGGAAGTGGCAAAGAAAAATATTAAAAAGGATAAAGAGAAAGAGAAAACAGAAAAGAGAATAGTTTTTTAACCATAACAATCTTTAAAAATAATTTTATGTTCATTCTATGGATTTATATGGGAATAGATGAAACTAATATCTGGACTGAAAAATACAGGCCTAAAAAATTTGAAGAGGTTGTTGGACAGGATGACATTGTTAAAAGAGTTGGAAATTTAACAAAATCTTTAAACATTCCGCATATGCTATTCGCAGGTCCGCCTGGCACAGGAAAATCTACTCTGGCTTTAATAGTCGTAAAGGAATTGTTTGGAAAAAATTGGAAGGAAAATTATTTGGAGTTAAATGCCAGTGATGAAAGAGGAATTGATGTTGTTAGACAAAAAGTAAAGGATTTTGCCAGAACAAAAGCATTAGGAGATGTTACGTTTAAAGTTATTTTTCTTGACGAAGCTGATGCGTTAACAAGAGAGGCACAACAAGCATTGAGGAGAACAATGGAAAATTATACCAATACCTGTAGGTTTATTTTATCTTGCAATTATAGCAGTAAAATTATCGATCCCATACAATCCAGATGTGTAATAATGCGATTCAAATTATTAGAGAAAAAAGATATAGAAAAGAGAGTTAAATTTATTTCTGAATTGGAGAAACTTGAAGTAGATAACAATTCTATTGAAACATTGTATGAAGTAAGTGAAGGAGATTTCAGGAGAGTTATTAATTTAATGCAGGCAAGCGCATCTATATCAAGCAAAATCACCAGTGAATTGATAAACACTTTGGCATCAACTGCAAGGCCTTCTGACATTAAAATAGTTCTGGAATATGCGTTAAGCGGAGATTTTTTAAATGCAAAAGATAAATTATTAGATATTATGTTAAGAGATTCTGTGTCAGGAACAGATATAATAAAGTCTATTCAAAAAGAAATTTGGAATCTTTCCATTGATAATGAATTAAAAGTTAAGTTAACAGAAAAAACCGGTGAAATAGAATTTAGGATGGTGGAAGGCAGTGATGAATTTATCCAATTAGAAGCGCTTTTAGCAGGATTTGTTTTAGCTGGAAAGGGAAATTGAATCAGAAGAAAATCATTAATGAGAAACAGAATTGAGGATATTAATTATATTAATCCTTAATTTATCATATAAATTTTTATAAATGATATTTATTGAATTAAATAATGGATAGTGACAAAAACTATGGTGGCAGTTATGTTGAACTTGAGGCATCTATTAGAGACAGATATAGAGATGGATTGATGAGATTATCAGAAACCAATAACTCCCACGAACAATTAGAAATAATAAAAGGTATTTTTGAGGATCTTGGTAAATCTCGCCCATTTTTCGGGAGGGGAATTGAATGGGCAAGAGATGTAATATTAGCATACAGAAATTTAGGAGAAAGACTATTAGGAGAAAGACTAAAGATGGTAGCATCTGAAGATATAAAGAGTGCATCTGAAGATATGGAGAATTTTGCAGCTTATGATACCTTATTAGAAGAATATGATGGAGATAACAGAAATGATAAAATTAAAATTGCTCTTGATGAATTATTCAGACTTAAAAGAATCTTGGATTTTCATTATATAGATGTTGATTCTCTCGATAAAAAGCTTGAATTTACAGATAGTATAAGAGATTATGTAGATTACGAATCTCTTGATAAACTACTTGAATTAGCTGATAGAATAAAATCTTTGGATTATCTCTAAAAATGATTCCTTTAATAGAAAAATATAGAATTAAAACATTTGAAGATATAAAAGGACAGAGTATAGCAGTGCAAGAGGTAAAGAATTTTTACAAAACATTTCCCATGAAAAAAGCCCTATTATTGAATGGGCCTGCTGGAACTGGAAAAACAAGTCTGGCTATTGCACTTGCCAAAGAATATAACCTTGAACTTTTTGAATTGAATGCGAGTGATTTGCGAAATAGAACAAAATTAGAAGAAGTTTTAAAGCCAAGTTTAGAACAGAGTTCTTTATTTAAAAAAGGCAAGATAATACTCATGGATGAGGCAGATGGCATAACTGCAACTGACAGAGGAGGATTGCCAGAATTAATTGCCTTACTATCAAAAACACCATTTCCTATTATAATAACCTCTAATGATATCTGGCAGAAGAAGTTTAGTTTGCTAAGGCAAAAATGTAAAATAGTTAATTTAAAAGAATTAAAAGAAGATGAGATAAAAAAAATAATCATTGATGTTTTAAATAAAGAGGAAAAGAGAATAAAACTTGAGACAATTGTTCTTATTTCTAAACAAGCAAGAGGAGATGTTAGAGCAGCTTTAAATGACCTCCAAAGCGTCATTGATTTGGGCGAAGAAGAATATGTTAGAGAAATAAGTGAGCGAGAAAAAGAAGAGAACATATTTGTCATTATTAAAAAAATATTCCAACATCCAATAAATGAGGATACCATAAGGATATTTGATAATGCTAATATTGATCTGGATGACATATTATTATGGATTGAGGAAAATATTCCGTTAGAATATGATGGAGAGAGGTTAGCTAGAGCATATGAAGCATTAAGTAAAGCCGATATTTTCCGGGGAAGAATTTATAGAAAACAACACTGGAGGTTTTTAATGTATGAAAGCTTTTTTCTAAGTGCAGGAGTGTCTAGCGCGAGTAAAATTAAAAATGATAAGTTTGTTAATTACAAAAGGCCTTCTAGAATCTTAAAAATATGGATGGCTAATCAGAAAAATCAAAAAAGAAAATCTATTACTGCAAAACTTGCGAAGTTCTGCCATCTTTCTGCAAGAAAAGCTTATAACGAAAGTTTTTTGTTTCCATTAATCCTTGCAGGGCTTGATGAAAAATCAAAAAAGAAAATGGAACTGGATGAAAAGGACATAGAATATATTCAAGAAAAAAAAGCAGATTTAATTATTTCAAAAAATTTGAATAGGTTTAGAATTTCTGGATAATTTTATAAGATAAAAATTAATTAAGTTATCTCACAACGGTTTCTTCTCTATCAGAACCAACAGAAACAACTACAACATTTCCACCAGTAAAAGATTCAAAATCTGAAATTGCTTGTCTTAAATTCGATGGTAATTGATTATAACTCCGAACTCCCTTTATATCTCCATAACCTTGATAACTTTGATATTGAGGTGTAACATTTCTCAAAAATTCTTCACTTCTGGAAAATGTGTCAGTTATCTTACTGCCTTTCTTGTAACTATAAGCAATTTTAAATTCTTTAGCACCAGATAAAGAATCAGGTTTTGTTAAAACTAAATGAGTGCCATTTATTCCAACTGAATATTTAGCAGCAACCCCATCTGTCCACCCAGTTCTTCTCGGACGACCAGTCGTTGAACCATACTCCTCAGCAGCTAATCTTATTCCTATACCCTGAATAAATTCGTCTTCAGAATTAACCATATCTACTATCTTTGGATCGTTTCTGTTATACCTAAATCCTCCCTCAGTCGTTTGATGTGGTATTCCATATTCTTTTAACTCGTCCAATTTTATATGTCCTTCTTCCGCGCAGTAAGATTCAGAATTTCTACCTCCAAGTTCTGTAGGAAAAGGTCCGGCACCAACCCTAGTCATAAATGGAAATTTAACAATTCCTAAAGGTAAATCAATTAGTTTGGCAGATAAACCGACACCACTAGCTGTTCCGTTTAGAGAGCAATCTGAAGATGTGACATAAGGATATGTTCCATGTTCTATGCTCAAAAGCAGTCCTTGTGCTCCTTCTAACAATATTTTTTTACCGTCTTTAATAAATCTATGCATCTCAGAAACAGTATCTCTAACAAAATATTTTATTCTTTCAGCAAAAGGCACCAGCAAATCGATAATTTCATCACAATATATTTTTTGTTCAGAATATTCTCTTCTAATTTCATTGATTTTTCTTGATAATCTATCTCTATCAAACAAATCTTCTATTACTATCCCTCTTCTTGCAATTTTGTCGGTATAACAAGGCCCTATCCCTCTTCCAGTTGATCCTATGCCTCCTTTTTTTTGTGACTGGTGTTTTGCTTTATCTCTATTGATATGATAAGGCATAATAACATGAGCATCTTTACTTATCAACAGATTATTATAGGTGATCCCATCAGCATCAAGTTCGTCAAGTTCATGAGATAAGACTGAAAGATCTATTGCCATTCCATTTCCTAAAACTGTAAACTTACCATTTGGATCATTAGTTATTCCTGTAGGAATTAAATGAAATATTTTTTCTTTTCTGTTAATAACAACTGTGTGCCCTGCATTATTTCCTCCTGTACCTCTAGCAGTAACATCAGCCCACTGAGAAGCAAAATAATCTGAAAATTTACCTTTTCCTGTATCTCCCCACTGATTACAAATTATAGCTACAGTTTGAACTCCCTTTAATAAATCATCTAATCCCATTTTATTCATCTTTCCTATAATTTGGAGATTCTTTAATTATTTTTATATCATGTGGGTGAGACTCGGAAAAACCGGCAGTAGTAATTCTGTCAAAGTCTCCTTTATTTCTAAGCTCTTCAATTGAAGCAGCTCCTACATATCCCATACCTCTCCTTAATCCCCCAATATACTGAAAAATAACATCTGCTAATCTTCCTTTATATGGGGCTAACCCCTCAACTCCCTCTGGAATGAGTTGATTCTTTTCAGTTTGTTGTTGTAAGTATCTCTCTCTTGAACTACCACTTATTTCCATTGCTCCTAATGAACCCATACCTCTATAACTTTTCCATTGACGCCCCTCTACAAAAATAATATTACCAGGAGCCTCTTCTGTACCAGCAAGCATACTTCCCATCATCACAGAATGTGCTCCTGCCGCAATTGCAATTGTTATATCTCCTGAGTTCCGAAGTCCTCCATCAGCGCAAATTGGAATATCTGATTCTTCAATCGCTTTAGCACAATCGTAAACAGCAGATACTTGAGGTCTTCCTATTCCAGCTATAACTCTCGTTGTACAAATAGAACCAGGGCCCTGTCCAACTTTTATTCCATCTGCTCCTGCATTAACCAATCTCTTGGCAGATTCTCCAATTGAAACATTTCCAACGACAACATCTAGCGAGTAATTTCTTTTTATTTCTTTCAAAGTATCTATAACATATTTAGAATCCCCATGCGCGGTGTCTATAACAATGACATCAACATTTTTCTCAGATAACCTAGCAACTCTCTCAAAAGCTTCCTCTCCAGTTCCAACAGCAGCAGCTACTCTTAATTGTCCTTTACTATCCACATTATATGTTTCAGCACTTCTCGTCTTTATTCTTTTAACATCACTAAAAACATACATTCCTACAATCTCACCATTGTTCTTAACTAACGGAAGTATCTTCTTTTTTGCTTTGCACATCTTATCGTAAGCTTCGTCAATAGTTGTTCCCATAGGAGCTAACAAAAGTTCAGTTGTCATAATATCTTTAGCTTTTAAAGAAGAATTTCTACAAAATTCAAAATCATTTCCTGTAATTATCCCAACCAATTTTCCCTCCCTATTCAAAACAGGAAAACTATGAAAAGTATATCCTTTCTCTTCTCTTCTTGATAGTATTGAAAATACACTTTCATCTTCATAAACCCAAATTGGTTTTTCTATTAAACCATTTAAATGATATTTAACTTTTTCAACATGAGATACTTGATCTTTAATGCTAATATTTTTTCTATGTATTACACCAATACCCCCTAACTTTGCTAGTTCAATTGCCAAACCATATTCAGTAACATTATCCATTGCTGCACTCACTATAGGTATTTTCAAACGAACATTTCTTGAGAATTTAGACCCGACATCCACTTCGTCTGGCATATCCTCGGCATAATTTGATCTTAATCGTACATCATCAAATGTTAAAGCCAATCCTTCATTTCTTGCTTTTTCAAGAACGATTTTATCCCTCATGTTATGATTTACAAATAAGAGTATTTATTAATTTCTATAATTGAAAATAAGTTTAGGAGTTAGTTTTGCATCAACAAAATAATTATAAATTAAGAAATGATATTATACAAATGAGTAAAAGAATTAGGATAAGAGATATTTTATTTTCTTATGAAACAGCCTATATTAATGAAGCAATTAGATACCATCATGGCAATAAAACCTCTGCTTTTAAAGCTCTTGGAGTCACTAGAAACTATTTATACCTTGTATTGAATAAAGAAGGGTTTAATAAACTAGAATTAAAGGTAAGCTATGAGCCTAAAATTAGCTTAAGAGAAGCAAAAAAGAAATTTGAAGATTCTATCGTATGTGATTTAAAAGAATCATTAAAACGACGTGGTATAATGGAGGATTAATTATTCACTTAAAAGAAATTATTTGATAACCATACTTATCTACTTCTTCTTTGCTGTAAAAAGGAAGTCCTTTCGTTTTTACAACATAAGTTACTTCTTTCTCAATAACCCTGCCGGTATATTCTTTTGCCTCTGGATCCCATTCTTTTAAAATTAATATATCTCCTTCTTTAACATCAAAATCTGCTAATCTTAATTCCCAGGTCTTTTTTCCTTCAATAATTGTTTGAAAGTATTTTGGCCATACTTTCTTTTCAATTTTCTTCTTCATAATTTTAATACTGTTCATCTGTTTCTCCAATTTTATCTTGTTCATCCATAATTTCTTCTTGAGAATTTCCAGAACCAATTTTTTCCATGCTCCCATATTTTCCAGCAGTTAATTGTTTTTCTCCCTGAAATTCATTTACATAACCATTTATTATTTTTATTGTATCTCCTTCTTTGAATCTTTTAACATCTTCGTTCCACAGCGTTAGAGTTATTGAACCAGAATCATCAGTAAGAACAGCATTTGCAACAGTTAATTGTTTTCCGTATTTATTAAATGAACGGGTGTTGCCTATATTTGATATTTTTCCCTCTACTTCAACGTTTCCCTGTCCTACAATAAGTTCTGTGATTTTCATTTGTTTAATTCCCCATCTATAATTTGTTTAAATACTGAATAAGGCTGAGCTCCTTCTAAAACTTTACCATTAATAAAAAATCCTGGAGTTCCACTTACACCATAACTTAATCCATCTTGCAAATCTTTTAAAACTTCCTGCTCCATTTTTCCAGAGTCAAGGCATGAATCTATGTTATATCCTAAATCCTTAGCCCATTTTTTTAGAGCTTCGTTAGATAATTGTTGTTGATTCTTAAAAATAATATCATGCATCTTGAAATACGCTTCATTGCTCGAGCCAGCAGCGGCTCTCACACATTCTGCAGCTTCAGCAGATTTTTGTGCATTAGGATGTATGTCTAAAGGAAAATCCCTGTATACTAATTTAACTTTTCCAGTATCAATATAATCTTTTTTTAATAAAGGCAGGGTTTCAGTATAAAATTTCAGACAAAAAGGACACTCATAATCAGAAAATTCTATTATAGTAACCTCTGCATTTTTATTTCCTAAAAATGCATCATCATCTTCTGAAACTCTAACTTTTTCATTACCTTCAGAAATTGAATTTCCAGTCAATGAACTTGTTAAAGGAATAATTGTTTGTATGAAATATTTCCCATCTTTTGTCGTATAAGCAGGTATTTGCTGTCCGAGATAAGATATAGTTATTTCATATATATTCCCTAAATCTTGTGAAGAAACATACGCAACGTTGTTATCTGCTCGTTCATTAAGAAATTCTGTTAATATTTTTCCTGCATCATTTCCAGAAATTTCAGAGTTTTCTTCTTTAATTTCTTGGTAGTCTTTGTTTGCGTATAAAAAAATCATTAAGAGCAAAGCAATAAACAAAATTATTGTTGTAGCTTGCCAAACATTTTTAAAAGGATTCTTTATAACTATAACATCTTTTTTGTTTTTATTAACATTTCTAGTTTTTTCTTCTGTCACTGTATTTTTCATTTTATTTTCCATAGGCATTAATCAACTAATAAAAGTTTATTTAAAAAGATTTGTTTTTGTAAAATAATTCAAGTTAGGGGGTTTATTAAAGTTCATAAAATAAACCCATACAGAATTCTCATAGGAAGACACTAAATTTTCCCCATAATGCATAAATGAAAAGCTTTATGTGTCTATTATTTTTTAATTTGTAAATGCTTTTTATTTTTTTGACTTATTAGGAAAAGCAAAAATTTTGGGAAAAATTTTGTTTTTTACTATAGCAAACGATAAACAATAAATCTTAAAAAGCTTTTTCTGTGTTATATAGAAATGGCTCGTATAGATATTCAGGAGATACTCCGAATAAAGAATCAAATAGAAGGTTTAAGAAATCTTATACCTTTGTTGGATTGGGAAACAGTAAAAAATACTCTTGAAAAGATAGTTCTAAATGTAGAGTCAGCAGGAATTAGTTACCAAACAACTACTTATAGAAAATTAGAATTACTTGCGCAATATACAGAATCTT
>JAGVWY010000064.1 GCA_018304055.1 Candidatus Pacearchaeota archaeon | reverse complement strand
TGAAAGTTTCTAAGAAGTAGAATATTAAAGCGTAACTACAGACGACTTACGACAAACTACAAACCGCTAACCGAGACACTATGTGTCGAGGTTAGGTTAATAATTGAATAATGAAAAAGAGGATAATTAGAAAATCTAAAAACTTAGGGAAAAAAGAGAATAAGAAAGCTAGTTTTGAAAAAGAATCGTTTTAAAAAAAGCTAGGCCTTTATCATGTCAATTTCTAGGTTTTTCTTTATTAATTCAATGAATCTTTCCTCGTCTTCTATTGGTATTGTACAACCAGCTGCAAATTTATGGCCTCCTGCTTTTCCTCTTCCTAAAATATTTGTTATAGATTCTAAAAGTTTTTTTAAATTTCTATCAGAGTTTCTTCCTGCAATTCTTGCTGATACCTTAATATAAGTTTCGTTATACGCCATAGCTACTATAATTGTTCCTTCTTTATATAAAGAAGAAAAAGATAAAATTGAAGCGATTGTTCCTATAATTGTGTCTTTAATATTATTTTTTGCATTGATAATCACATAGTTATCTCCTTTAATATTTTTGTTATTTTCTATATATTTTAGTCCTGAAATTATATGCTGTCGATATTTTACATAGACTCTTCCTGCTTTTTTTCTTGCATCACTATTACCGAGACAAAGAAGCAAGGCAATTTCAGGGTAACCCATTCTACTGCATGCATTTATTATAGCTGATAACTCTCTTACATCTTCTACTTTATTAAAGAATTTCATTAAATAGAGGTTTCCTATAAACTCTACATTATTCATTTTTAGCATCACTGCAGTCACTAAATCTTTCATTTCTTTTTCTGATAAATCAATAAGCGATTTGTAATGTTTCCCAATTTTTTCTATTCCTGCTTCTTTAAGCAATTCTATAACTCCCTGTCTGTTCCCAGTTATCCCAGGTATAAGAGGACGAGATGAAAACTCTAATGCTTTGTCTAAAGGCCTAGTTGATGGGTAGAGTAAAAGCCCTTTTTTTATTTCAATTTCAGCTTCTTTAATTATTTGATTTCTTATTTTGTTGATATTTTTTTCCATTACATCTCCGACCATGCCTATAATTGCTAAATTTGATAAATCTCTATTTTCACTTGATATTTGTTTTGAAAAAAGATATGCTAGTTCTGAAGAACACAAATCAATTGGCTCATATAATTGCGGATTTAAAATGTAAAAATTTTCTCTGGCAAGAGGCCTGGTAATTTCTATTTCATGATGGTCAATTATAAATATAGTATTTTTTAATGAAGATAGTTCTTCAATGCTTCCAGATGCCAAATCCATAAAAACAAGTATTTTATCTTTATGAAAAGAAGATATTTCTTTTTCTGTGAGTTGTTTTATAATTTTTGTAGAAAAAGTTAGCCCAAGTCTTTTTAATGTTTTGATCATAATTGCAGTAGAAGTTATGCCGTCAGTGTCAAAGTGTCCAATAAGCTGTATTTTCTTATCTTCAGTTTTTTTCAAGAATATCTCCGCGAAATTTTTAATATGATCTAACATTTTACCTCTTTTTAAACTTTAATATGAAACTAATTACCTGTTATGATAGTTTTCTCTTTTTTTAAGCTTTGCTTTGGTAATTATAAGTGATCTATCAGCTTTTTTATCTTTTTTATGTTTTCCCACATGAGCTTCTAATTTTACAACTTTTTTCTCTACATTTATAATTGTAGGTTCTTTAAATTTATCTTTTAATACATCTTTTATCTTAAAACCAAATAACTTTACTCTTGGAATGCCATATTGGTCTCTTAAAACTAAGCCTATTTTTTCTGAAGTAAATCCTTTTTCAGATAATTTCAAAATAAGATTCATTACCTCTTCTTCTGAATACTTCAGCCAAAGAGGTTTTTCAATATTTAATGATTTTTGTTTTAACATGGTATCTTAGATGAAGAACGGTTTTTAAAGTTTGTTGTTTCTGAGAATTTGTCGAATAATTGGTTCTAAACTGAAAAATAGTTGAGAGCAGAACTCTTTACTATTGCTAGTAAAGAGGTGATTATGATGCTCTCATATTGGAAAAGGTACGACCTTGTATTTAAGATTTTCTCTCCAAAGAAAATCTATAATAAAATTCTTGGCTTTGCTAAGAGTCTGGGTAAGCCATTTAAAAAGAAAAACAAAAGAGGTCCAAAGATGAAACTTGAGCCAGAAGAATATGCATCTTACGTCAGAGATATACGAAGTTTTATAAATTAATTGTATTTATCAAAGTAAAGCCCTGTCGTCTAGCTGGTCAAGGATAGAAGGCTTTGGACCTTCAGACCCAGGTTCGAATCCTGGCAGGGCTATATCAGATTTGCCTTTGGCAAATCTGATTAACTCTTTAGGTTTTGGATTAGTCACTCCACATTTTGCATGGGAGAATCCCGAGCAAAAGGATTTTTAGTATCTAAAATACGAATCAGAAAATAATAAATAAGAAAATACTTTTGCGAGATGGGGGGCTATAAATAATGCAAATTTATAAAATAAATTTGTATTATTCTAATATCCCAAAAAGTTTAATATGAAATTTTACTTTAATGAATGGTCACATGAACAAGCTGAGAGTGAATTTAAAGAATATTTGAGAATTGCTTATTATTCTTTTGTTGAATGTGTTCATAATGTTTTTAAAATTGCAATGAAAAATATTCCAGAACCAGAGATTCATGAGACTCTTCTTCTCCGTGGAGGTTTTATAAGTGATCCTTTAATTATCGGTATTAGAACTAGATTCGGTAATGAATCCTATGAGTGTTGTGAAACATGCTGGAGTAATTGGTTATTATCTAGTTTAGAGAATTTTTCTCATGAGTTAGGCCATTATCTTCATTATCTTTCAAATGAAGGCATTAGAAATATTTCATTAAAAGAAATAGGTAATAGAACTAAGGAAGAAAAATATTTAAGTGAAATAGTTGCTCAAACAGCATGCTGTTATTACCTTTATAAACAAGGTTTATTAGGACGACTTATGAAACTACAAATAGAAATAGGAAAAGGACCAATTCGAGACGATATAGATACTATCGCATTTCATTTTTTTGATACAGGAGTTAAAAAAAATACTAAAAAATTAACTGAACTCGTACAATCAGACATTTCTAAAGCTTCTTCATTACTTGAACCTTATTTTTCTGATGAAGTGGTTCCTTATATGGATACTCCTTATAAATTTAGATGTAATGGTCAAGATAAATATGATAAAAGATAATCGATACTTTTTTAACGTAGATTTAATTTAATACCTCTCTTTATACCTTCCTCTGGATTCAACTTTTTTTAATTGCTCTAAAATTTTTTCATGGGCTTGAGTTTTATAATTCTTAATGATAACACTAAAACATTTTTCTGCTATTGTATAATGTTTTGATTCTAAAGCTTGTTTTAATAAATGTAAATCAACAGCTTTATCCTCTATTTTTTTTGAATGAAATGAAAGTCCGAAATCAATAAAATATACCTTGTTGTTTTTGTATATCATATTGCTTGTGGTAAGATCTCCATGAATAATATCAAGCTCATGCATTTTAGAAATATTTTCAGATATTTTTTTACAAATTTCCTCGTAATTAAGCTTTTCAAGAGCTTCAGAAAGTTTTTCCCCTTTTATATGTTCTATAACTAATTCTTTGTTAGTTTCATCAATTTTAATTAGTTTCGGAACAGGAATAATTTTTTGAAGTTTTTTTAAAATTCTTGCTTCAGAACGAGTTCTTAATTTTCTTAGTTTTTCATCTATTTCTAGTAATCTATAAGATTTTTTAATTCTTTGCTTAACTATTTCATTATTTCTATGATAGATAATTGCTTCTGCGCCCTGACTTATTATTTTTTCTTTCATTATACATTTTAATAATAAAATCTTGAATCGGTTGTTTAATAAATTTTTCTTGTAATTTTTTATCTAAAAAAGGAAAATCTCTAATTATATTTCTGCAATTTTTTGATTTACAATAACAGATCATTCTTAAATCTCTTTCATGCGGTAATCCCCATTCCAATTCCCAAGATGTTTTTGAATAATCAAATGTAATTTCTTATCCTTTCTTGATATTTTTTATTGCAATTAATTTATTTTTATTAATAATTGTTGCATTTGGATTACAAGAGTGATTTAAATAAACATAAGGTTTTTTTTAATAACAGATATTTATTTTTAGAAATCTGTAAAGGATCATTTATTCTAAATTCCTCATTCAAATAATCTTTTTTTAATTGTTTTATAGTTTTTTCTTCTCCTCTTAAAAGACAAATTGTTTCACCTTTTCTAATATCTTCATTTGCAAATATACCCTTATTGTTAATTTTAGACTTTTTAATTATTATTTTTTTCATATTTTATTAATTATTCCCGGAATTTTTAATTATCAAATATTATAGATTCCCCCATTTTCTAATACAATAATCAACAAGTTTTTCTCCCCCCAGCGTTCTATTTTCAGATTCTACTCTTATCATGAAAATTTCTTTGTCATTTATTTTTAAGAAAACTTTGGTGTCACTTTTTTTAATTTTGAGCCAACAGAGCGTTTTTTCTTCTATGTTCACAAATTCGATAGAGAGGTAGTTATGTAGATGATTAAAAATTTTCGGAGGAAAAAAACTTTTGATAAGATCAATAATCATTCTTTTATATGCATCAATATTAAGTTCTTGCAATTTTTTCATATCCTCTTCAATTCCTATAATTTCAAAAATTCTTTTTTCTTTATTTTCTTTTATTCCAATGATAAGGTTCCCTCCTTCTGAATTAAGAAAAGCGGCTATAGACTTAGCTATAATCACTTTTGATGCTTTTGTTCCATATTCGCGTATTTCATAAGACTTACTTTCTTTTATTTGTAAAGGGTTATAGGTAATACTCCATAATGCTTCTGCTTTAAATTCTACATGGAAATTTTCTCCTTGTTTCATGAATTTTTTGATTTGTCCAATATCTTTTTCGTCCTGGCTCGGCTCTGGATGCAAAATTTTTTGGACTCTTCCTATATCCCCATTATGGAGTCTAACCATTATTCCTTGTTCATGAAATGGTTTTCTTGTAGCGATTTCATCCACAAAACCAGTAGAATATTTATGCTGAATAGTTAGAATAACTACTTTAATCCCTTTTTTAATATTCTTTAAATATTGATGATCCATATAAATAAAATCTTAATTAGATATAAAAGATTATGGATGATACTTCAAAACTTCATTTTTTTCCCAAATTTTCTTGCTAATTTCATCATCTGTTTTTGAGAAAGTCCTTGAGATGGATCAATATTAGTTAGTTCTGAACCAGATGCAAGTTCTTTTAACAATTTGTACTGTTTTATTAATTGCCTTATATCAGTAGTTGTCGTACCTGAACCTAGAGCAATTCTTTTTAAGCGAGAAGTTTGTTTTTCAAGAATTTCTGGATTATCAATTTCTTCTTCTGTCATTGAATCTATAATATGCTGCCATTTTTTTACTTTATGTTCTTGAGTGTTAAGCATATTATCATCAACTTTTTCTTTTAATGAACCTATTCCAGGGATCATGTCAATAATTTTTGAAAATGAGAAATTATTCATTGACTTTAACTGTTCTTGAAAATCTCTTAAATTGAATGAACCCTCATCTAATCTTGTTTTCAATTTTATCTGTGATTTTTCGTCTATTGCTGACTGAACTTTTTCAAGTAATCCTTCTAAATCTCCTAATCCTAGCATTCGCGAAATGAATGCCTTTGCATTAAATGTCTCGAAATCATTTATTTTTTCACCGGTTCCTATGAAATACACTGGAGCATTAGTTTCATTGCAGGCAGTTAATGCTCCTCCTGCTTTAGCAGTTGAATCCATCCTTGTTATTATAACGCCATTGATATCAACTGATTTTTGAAATTCTTCAGCTTGGGTTTTTGCAGCCTGGCCTATATCAGCAGAAATTATTAATAGTTTATAATCTGGTTTTATTTTGCCAGTTAATTTTTTAATTTCATCAATAAGCTCCTTATCAAGGCTATGCCTTCCAGCAGTATCAATAATAATAAGATCATAACCTTCTAGTTCTTTCTTTAATTTTTCATAAATTTTTATCGGATTTTTTTCTGCTTCATCTATGAAAACTGCTAGTTTATTTTTATCTCCTAGCTGTTTTAATTGTTCAGATGCTGCAAGTCTATGTACGTCTAATCCTAATAAACAAGTTTTAAATCCTCTTTTTGCATAATAAGAAGCAAGTTTTGCAGATGAAGTTGTTTTTCCATGACCATAAGTTCCTACAAGCATTATCTTATTATTTTTTCCTTTTTCAAATTTTAATTCTTTTTTTTCTCCGCCCAAAATCTTGATAAGCTCATCATGTAATATTTTTGTTAGGTGCTCTTTTCTCTCAATTCCTTTAATTCTTTCATTTTCAGCTTCTTTTCTAATTTTCTCTCCTAGTTCTTTTGCTAAATGGACATTTACGTCTGCTTGTATCAATGCTCTTTGTAAATCCTTTACAATTTCATCTATGACTTTTTTATCCAAAAAAATAGCTCCTGCTATTTTGTCAAATCCTTTTTTTAATGCCGATGAAAGTTTGTCTAACATTTTATTTAACAGGAGTTATAGGTTTATAGGGATTGTGGTTTTATAGAGAGTTTTGAAAAACCTCAAAATCAGAAACTTTTTGTTACACTTTTAAAGTTTCTGAGCCAGAAATTTCTACATTCAAAACTCTCTAAGAAGGACTCAGAGAACAAGTTCTCTGATACATCAAAAATGCATTTGTTATGGCGTAGCATTTTTGGGGTACTCAAGAATTTTTACAAGAAAATTCTTGATACATTCAAAATCAAAGATTTTGAAGTCTTTGACGCGATTTCCTTCGGAAATTGGGGCTATTCAAAGTCCTCTATAGACAATTTCGTGTCTTGTATGATAAATATCCGAAATTGTTTTATTAGAGAATTCTGAAGAAAATTTTATATATCTTCCAGAATTGTCTATAAAAAATGTTACAGCAGACCAACAAAATTGAAACGAAGTTGTTGGTCTGCTGTCTAGTAAACTAATAAAAAAACCTAAGAATTAAATTGGTTTACTATTTGGAAAAAATACAAAAAATTTTATGTTAAAAGTTATTAAGAGTATTATCTTATAAGATATATGAGACCGACAAGAGTTAGAAGGGATAAGGAAGGAAGAGAGATAAGCATAGTTTACCATCCTCTTGATAGAGAACAGATTTTAAGGCTTGAGAGTCTTCTTTATGAAGGAGGATTTATTATCTCTGATTTTGGCCATGTGTATCCACAAGAAATTTTTGATTCATATAAGAAATCTAGATACGTTCCAAAATATTATCCTACTACTAATATTGGAGTTCCTGCGCCAGTAGGGTTTCTTCGTAGAAATAATGGAGAAAGTTCATTTGGCATACATCTTGATATAAAATCTTTACACCCTTTTACTAGAACTGTGAGGAGAATTTGTGAAAAGATATAATCTCATTAAAAAGTAAACTTTTGCATTTGGTGTATAAAATACTACAAAAGTTTCCTACCTGAACTTTTTTTAAATTTTCCATAAACCACTAAAGTCCCTGATGTAAAACACAAAAGTTTAGAAAAAGAAAATAATTTATACTTAGTTTTTTATATTTTTTAATGAAAGAAGAGTTATTTGGGCTTACTGAAGAAGAATATATCCTTTTAAAAAATTTGAATACTCCATCTAAGATTCAGGATTTTCTTAATAATCTGAAAATAAATTTTGAAGAACAAGGAGATACTTGCATGTCGCCAAGAATGGTTTTGAGAACAAAAAAAGCTCATTGCATTGAGGGGGCTTTAGTTGCTGCTACTGCTCTTAGAATTAACAGTTATCCTCCTTTAATTGTTGATTTAGAGGCAAGTAAACATGATTATGATCATGTTGTTTGTGTTTTTAAAAAAAATAATTGTTGGGGAGCAATAACCAAAACAAATCATGCAGTTCTTCGTTATAGAGAACCAGTTTATAAAAATATCAGAGAGTTAGTCATGTCTTTTTTTCATGAATATTTTACAAATCATAATGGAAAGAAAACTTTAAGAAGTTATTCTAAACCAGTAAACTTAGAAATTTTTGATAAATATAATTGGATAGCATCAGAAGAAAATGTATGGTTTATTCCAGATTATCTAACCAAAATTAAACACTATTCTCTTTTAAATAAATCACAGATTAGAGTATTGAGAAAAGCTGATTTAATTGAAATTAAAGCTGGAACATTAGTTGAGTATGAGGAATAGAAATCTATTCAAATATATATTCTATAAAAGATTATGATTGGTAATAAAAGATATCCTTATACTTATGTTACAGATGCGGTAATTGATGCTGTTGTGAGAAAAACTCATGAAGATCATATTGACCTTACTCAAAATTATAGAAGTGGAGATACAAGGTAAAATCTCCAACGTCGATTGGTTCGGGTTCCTCACTTGTTCAACGAAATTTCTAATTCTCCTAAAATGACAAGTAAAACAAAATAGCTAAAATCTCTCTTAGCCATCCCCCGACCACCCACCCCAGTTACGAGGCGCGTGCCTGTCCTTCGGACAATTTGTGAAACTTCGTTTCAGATTTATTTGGAAATAATCTTTTTTCCTCCACCCGAACGATAAGTTTAATAGTTGAAGGATTTTCAAACTATAAACCCAATATTTTAACTAAAATGAATATTAAACAGAAAAAAATAAAGAAGATTGAATCTACTCTAAAAGAAATTTACAAGAGGTATAAAAACAAAGGGGCATTATCCATATATTTGTGGGGAAGTATTTTAACCGGCGATTATAATCCCAAATCAAGTGACATTGACAGCATTGCAATAGTAGATAAAAATGCAAAATTAAAAGATAATGAAGAGATTAATCATTTTCTTAAGACGCATTTTCCAAATGAGGATTTTAAATTAAATTATCTCTATTTAGATGAGCTAAACGGAGGAAAAATAAAAAGTCGTTTAGCAAAAGTAATTTGCCCCAAATTACTGCTGTTGGATTTCAAAAATTGGGAACTAGTTATTGGAAATAAATATTCTCGAAAAGATTTCAAAATCAAAAAAATTAATTTTGATGAAGCTGTGCAACTGAATCTAAATGTAGTTAAGAAAAATCATTTACCCCTTTTTGAAAAAGGAGATTTTAGTGTCACGCCTTATTTTGTAAAAAATCTGATGAAAGTTTGTCATTACTTAAATCAAAAGGATGTAGGAGAACATAAATTTATGTATAAAGATTTGTTTAAGAGGTCTCCTAAAGAAAGGAAGAAGATTGTCAAATTGTTGCTTAAAATAAGAAAGAATAATTGGGATAAACCCTTAACAAAAAAGAACTTGCATCGTTTAATTGAGTTTATAGATTCTCTTGAAAACTAAATTTCCTACCTCAAGATTATTTCATCTTCTTTCTTAAAAAGAAAGAAGCAAAGAAGGGCGCG
>JAGVWY010000063.1 GCA_018304055.1 Candidatus Pacearchaeota archaeon | reverse complement strand
GTTGTTTACAGCAAGAAACCTCCTCCTAAAGATATGTCGAAGATTAGCTCTTGGATTAATTTACCTAACGGAGTTGCCCGTTAGGGCATTAACTTGTTTTTCTCTATTAAATTTGTTCTAAATTTTCCGGTTATATCCTAAAAGAAAACAATTAAAAACATATCTTTTCTTTTGGTAATATGGCTTTGAATGAACAACAAAAAATAATGTTAGAAGAATTTGTCCAGAAAATGAAAGATTATAGGGCAAGACACACAGAACTGATAACTGTTTATGTACCGGCAGGTTTTGATATTAACATTATTACAAAACAATTAGAATCAGAAAAATCTACTGCTGCAAATATAAAATCAACTTCTACAAGAAAAAATGTCCAGGAAGCATTAGAATCTTTAATAAGAATAACCAAATCAATGAAGCAAACTCCAAAAAATGGTCTGGGATTATTTTCGGGAAATGTTTCTCAAATTGAGGGTCAAAATAATTTTATTACTGAAATTTTTGAACCTCCAGAAGAACTAAATATCAGATTGTACAGATGCGATCAAAATTTTGTTCTTGATCCTTTGGAAGAAATGCTAGAAGAAAAAGAGGTATATGGTTTGATAGTTATAGAGAGGAACGAGGCGACAATTGGTCTGTTGATAGGGAAAAAAATAAGAGTTCTTCATAAGTTTGAATCTTATATTCCAGGAAAAACGAATAAAGGAGGACAATCGAGTGCTCGTTATGCTCGTATTAGAGAAGGAATGGCAAAAGAATTTTTTAGGAAAATTGCAGATATAGCTAAACAAGAATTTTTTCATATGAAAGAGTTAAAAGGGATTTTAGTAGGAGGTCCAGGTCCAACTAAAGAAGATTTCCTAAAAGAAGGAAATTTAGTAACTGAATTGAAAGAAAAAATTTTAGGAGTTAAAGATATTGGTTATGCTGATGAACATGGTTTAGAACTTTTGGTTGAAACATCTGCAGATTTATTAGTAGGACAGGAAATACACGTAGAGAAAAAACTTCTAGAAAAATTTTTTAACATGCTTGGAAAAGAAAGAGAAAAAACAGCATATGGAAAAACTGCAGTCGAAAAAGCTTTAAACTTTGGCGCAGTTCATATATTATTGTTATCAAAAAAATTGACTAAAGAAGAAATTAAAAAATTTGAAGCAAAAGCCAAGGATATCTCTGCAAAAGTTGAGTTTATTTCAACAGATACCGAGGAGGGAGTACAATTTTATAATCTTGGAGGAATAGGAGCCATACTAAGATTTAAAATATAGAGAATTTTGAAAAACCTAAAAAATCAAAATTCTCTAAGAAGGACTCAGAAATTAAAAATTTCTGATTCATTCAAAATCGGAGATTTTGAAGACTTTACCAAATTTCCTTCGGAAAACTGGGTTATTCAAAGTCCTCTATAACAAACAATTATTGAAAAAACTACCGAAAAAATTAAAAATAACCTTAACTATATTCTATAGGAAAGTTCTTCAAAGAGGTATAGAAATGTTTTTAAAATAAACAAAATTTCCCTTACCATGATAAAACCAATGAATCCAGAAAGGAATAAAGAAATATATGATTTTTTAGACAGTATTGGCAGAACTACTTTTCAGGAACGCGAAAGAATGCAAAAACGTCAAAGATTGCAGATAGAGGCTTATAGAAATCCTTTAGAGATGAAAGAATTACTTGGAACATACGACCGATTTGATATACGGTTTAATCCTTTAGAAAAATTGCTAGAGGATGAACAAGGATATATCAGGCCTCTTATAGGAATAAGTGGATCATGGCAGCAAACAAACGCAGAGGTTATAGATGATGTTTACAATGTTGTATCATATGCCTTAAGTAAAGGAATGGGCATAATAACTGGAGGTGCGCCGGGAGTTGATAATGTAGCTATAAGAACTGTGTTAGAAGCAGTGAGGAAAAGAGATATTCCTAAAAAATTACGAGTAGTACTTCCAGTTAATAAATACTCATTTATAGAGCGCTTCCAAGATGCAATTAAAAAAGGAAAATCTAAAAAAGGAATAGAAGCAAGTCAAGCAAGAGAACATATCTCCTTACTAGAAGGATTGTATAAATTTCGCGACATTGTTTTTGATGAAACTCATTTTGAAGAAGATCGTTTTTTAGTAGGTAGAAATGATGACTACAGGACTCTTGCATACCTTGACAGAAATGGGTTAATTGTATATGGATGTGATGCCCTTGTAGCATTCTTGGTAAATAATACAAGAGGAACTGAAGATACAATAAAAAAATGTCATGCAATCGGAAAACCTTATGAAATAAAAAAATATATGTCAGATGAAAGCGAGACAATTAGGGATTATGATCGTCCAATAATCCGAGATATTTCTTCTAATCCAAAAACATCAGATTCTGGCATTATAGAGATATCATAGTTAATCATTTATTAATCCAGCTAATAATTTTGCAATTTTATCTGGGTCATGTCTCAATAAATCTTTTTTTTCCCACAAAGTTTTCTTTTCAGCAGATTCATCTAAAACATCCTCAACTATTATTTTAATTCCTAATTTTTTAAGCTCTTTAAAATCATTTTCAACTAAAAAAGCATTTTCTTTTTTATATTCCTTTAATAATTTCATAGAGGGTTTTTTGTTATTGAGAATAACATAATCTAATGTGATATGCTCTTTTATTCTTTTCACATAATCTGAAGCTTTATAATTATGAGTTTGAGAAACTTGCGTCATGATATTACACACATATACTTTTTTTGCCTTTGATTTATTAATAGCTTTGGAGATTCCTTTAATTAACAAGTTGCTTATTATACTAGTAAACAAACTCCCAGGGCAGATGACAATTAGATTAGCTTTTTCAATTTCTTTAATAGCTTTTTCATTGGCCTTTGCTTCTGGTTGGTGAAAGACTTTTTTTATCGGACTTCTTAAATGAACTTTGTCATTATGTCTGTCAACTATTTTGTCTTCTTCATTCAGGATTGTTCCATTTTCTAATTCAGCACAAATGTTAACATTATCAAATGTACTTGGAATAACTTTGCCCTTTAATTGTAAAATCTTGCTTGCTTCTCCTATGGCTTTTTCGAAACTTCCTGTTAACTTACTAAGAGTAGCTATAAATAAATTTCCAAAACTATATCCCTTTAAATTTCCGTTCTCAAACCTATATTGGAATAAATCGCTCATAAGTTTTTCAGAATTTGCTAAAGCAATCAAACAATTTCTCGTATCGCCTGGAGCAATAATATTCATTTCTCTTCTAATTTTTCCAGAACTTCTGCCAGTATCAGTAACATTAACAATAGCAGTTATATCTTCTGTATATTTTTTTAATCCTTCTAAAAGAGAAGAAGTTCCTGTTCCGCCGCCAATAGTAACAATCTTTAACTTGTTATCCTTTCCTGCTACATCAACTATCTCTCCTATATTTTTTAAAATATAATCTGGCTCTTGATAAATGTTTTCAGGAATAAGCTGCGAAAATTTTCCGTGTAACATTCGTGCTGTTTTCATTCCTAATCTGTTTCCGATTTCTATTTCTTGATCAATTCTATCACCAACAACTAATATTTCATCAGGAAGCAATTTTAACAATCTAACAGTTTGAGAAAACAAATGTTCCTTTTCATTTATTTCATCAATAAAAATATGATCGAAATAATTTCTTATTCCAAGAACATCAATTTTTTTATTCTGCTGAACCTTGCTTCCAGATGTAATTAAAATCAATTTACACTTTTCCTTTAATTTTTCCAGTGCATCTATAGTATCAGGAAAAGGAGTTATTTCATCAAATTCAGCATTGTAATATTTTTCCTTTCCAATTTTAACAAGCTCCTCATTAAAAGGACCATAATGCTTCACTACTTCCACAAATCTATCTTTCGTAGGATAATTTTTTGTTATTTCTCTTATTTTTTTAAAGGCTTCATTAAAATTACTTTTAAGTCCTTTTTTAATCATTACATTAATTGCCTGTTTTAATGCCATTTCTGTTAAAGGATTATTATCATATAATGTATCATCCAAATCAAAGATTATTGCTTTTATCATTTTAACACTAATTTACCCAGTTTTTAAAGGTTGTTGAAGTAAGATAAATTTCTATCATTTAAATCAAGGATTATTAATCTACTCATTTTAAAAAAACATGCTGAATATCATTTCATCTTCTCCATTGTAGTAATGATTTTTCAATGTTGCCTCATGATTAAATCCTAATTTTTTATAAAAATTTTGAGCTCTAACATTTGAAAGATGAGTCTGTAAAAAAAGTTTTCTTAGTGCAAATCCTTTTGTATTGTAATACGCTTTACTGTTTTTTAATAATTCTTCAAAAAGTTTTTCCGAAATGCCTTTCCCCCTATGTTCTGATAAAACAGCAATTCTACTTAGTTCAGCTAACTCATGTTTTAGTAACCCATGAGTTTTCCACGAAATTAATCCTACAATTTCCTTATTTTCTTCAGCAACGAGAAAAAAGTGTTTTTTTTCAGTTTCATTTATAAAAACATCCGCCCCTTCCCCAATAGAGTTTATATTATAACTTTCCATCAAAACTTTCCCGATACCTTTGGCATCTTCTAACTCTGCTTTCTTTATTATCATCTTATTCCACAGTTACACTTTTTGCAAGATTTCTCGGTTTGTCAATATCACAATTTCTACAGAGTCCAGTATAATAAGCAATAAGTTGCATAGGAATAACTGTTAAAAAAGGATAGAGCAATAAATCTGTTTCTGGAACCTCTATAACCTCGTCAGATATATTTTCAATCTCTTCATCTTCTTCATTAACTATACTTATTATTTTCCCTCCCCTTGATTTTATTTCTTCTATATTGCTTTTTATTTTATAATAAGTTTTATCTTTAACTGCAATAACAACAACAGGCATATCTTTCTCAATTAATGCTATATGCCCGTGTTTTAACTCTGCAGCAGGGCTTCCTTCTGCATGGATGTATGAAATTTCTTTTAATTTTAATGCGCCTTCTAATGCGACTGGGTAATTAACTCCTCTACCAAGAAACACAGAGTTATTAGACAGAAAATTTTTTTCAGAAATCTCTTTTATTTTATTATTACTTAAAATTTTTTTCATCTGTAGTGGCAATTTTTTCATTAGTTTAATTTTTTTATTTATCTCTTTTTCGTTCATTAATTTGTTTATCTTAGCCAGATGCAATGAGAAAAGATAAAGAACAGCTAACTGGCTGGTAAATGCCTTTGTTGACGCGACTCCTATTTCTGTTCCTGCCTGCGTATATAAGGTTGTATCAGCCATTCTTGTTAATGAACTTCCAAAAACATTACAAATAGCTATCAATTTAGCTTTTTTGTTTTTAGCTTCTTTTGCTGCAGCAATAGTATCTGCTGTCTCACCAGATTGAGATATAGCTATTACTAAATCAGTATTATTTATAATTGGATCCTTATAACGAAATTCTGAAGAATAATCCACTTCAACAGGAATTCTAACTATAGATTCAATTAAAAATTTACCTATTAAACCTGCATAATAGGAAGTGCCGCAAGCAACAATCAAAATTCTGTTAAAATTTTTATAATTATGTAATAGAGAGTTGTTCTTAATAAAATAATTGATTGTGTTCTCTACTACTCTTGGTTGTTCGTGTATTTCTTTTAGCATAAAATGACGATAATTGCCTTTCTCAGCAGAATAATAGTTGATCCTATTATGTTCAATCTTTTTGTCTATTATTTTATTGTCAGTTATATTTACTATCTTGAACCCATCATCTATAATAACCATTTCATCATCTTCCATAAAAACTATATCATTTGTATGTTTGATAAATGCTGTAGAATCAGAAGCAATAAAAAATTCATCTTTACCGACTCCGAGCATCAATGGGGAAAATCTTCTTGCTGCAATTAGTTTATCAATATCCTTGTTAATAATAATAACCGCAAAACTGCCTTCCAGTCTTCTTAATGCTTTTATCACTGCTTTTTCAAAGTCATTTTTTTTGTTATATTTCTCAATTAATAATGGGATTACTTCTGTATCAGTTTCGGATTTAAATTTAAATCCTTCATTTTCCAGTTCTTTTCTTAACTCGTTATAATTTTCAATAATACCATTATGAACAACAGCTATACTATAATCATTTGAGATGTGAGGATGAGCATTTTCTTTGCTTGGTTTTCCATGAGTGCTCCATCTTGTATGTCCAATACCTATAAATCCATTTAACTCTAAGAAATTTAGTTTCTTATTAACTTCATCTACTCTTCCAACATCCTTTTTTAGCTCTATTTTTCCATCATAAATAGTGGCTATCCCCACAGAATCGTATCCTCTATATTCAAGATTTTTAATCCCCTCAAGCAAAATTGCGCTTGATTTTTTCCCACCCTTATAGCCAATTATTCCACACATTTTCACTCCATAATAATATTTTTTTTAATAAGCTCTTTTATTATGTTCTCAAATTCACTTCTAGATAGATTTAATTTATGTAAAATTGTATATCTATTTTTTTTCATGTCTTTCGCCTTTATTAGAGCGTCTATTATTTCTTCAAATGTTAAACCGATTTCAGTTAGAGATCTTGGTAATCCGATGATGTTTATTATATCCATTATATATGAAACATCTTGGTTTTGTAGATAGCTCATGATAAGAGTTCCTAACGCCACTAATTCACCATGAAGAAATTTATTATTAAAGTTTAATTCTATAGAGTTTGCAAACAAATGTTCTGAACCGCTTTCAGGCCTGCCATTTCCATACATTGATGTAATGTAACCAGATAATATCAGTAACTGTGCCAAACTTTCTAATCCTTCATAAGTATGTTCTTTTATTTGTCTAGCATTTTTTTCTAATGAATTTAATAATGAAAGAGAGACGTTTGCTATGGTTTCATTATAGTTATCCTCATCAAATTCTTCCGGTTTTTCATTATCGTAAAGCTTCCAATCATAATTTGCAGTATAAATAGAAAGTATATCTCCTGCACCAGCTATATTAAAACGTTTATCAGCTTTTTTAATAATCTCTAAGCTGATGATTACTTTATCAGGAATTTTAGCTTCAATAGAACCTTTTGTAGCGATTTCTTTGCTACATATTTTTGAAGTTGCAAAAGCGTTTGTTGATAATATAGTTGGGATAACAATAAGTCTTTTTTTCGTTAGAAATGATATATATTTAACTATATCAATGGCAGCCCCTCCACCCATCGCAACAATTGATTTAGCTTTTGAATGAATAAAATTTTTTAGTCGAATGCTGTCAAAATCCTTAGCTAAATAAATAGCTTGGTTTTCAATTAAAGAATCCTCAATAAAACCCCTTATAATTTTTATAGAATCTTGATTTGCAACTATATCTGGTTTTTCTTCAAACACTTTTATAATTTCATTTTTTAAATTTATTCCAATATGAATCTCTGGTATATAGCAGGATTTCATTTTTTCTATCATTTTTCATTTCGTATCAAATTTAATATTTTATTATGTATCTCCTCATTTCCAGAAACTACCAATGAAGGAATTCTTGAATCTCTCCATTTATCTTTTCTATTCCAGTATTGATAAATCCCCTCTCTCTTTCCTTCATAATCAGTTACAAACCCTCCTCCTTTTTCCATAATAAGAGAAATAGGTCCCCAGTCTATTGCAGGAGCATTTGTCCTGAAAAAAGCTGAAATTTTTCCTCTCAAGATTGAGTGAGCAGTAATTCCTTCAAGAGAAGCATTCTTTTCTCCACTATAGACTTTTAAGCCACTTCTTTCTAGTTTTCTTACTAAATCATCTGGAGCTTTATATGTAAAAACTATATTTTCATCATTTAAACTATAAGAAAAAGAATTTCTTTTAAATCTATTATCAATATCTTTTTCCCATATCCAAGCATTTTCTTCTTCAACTGAAGCACAATAACACTTTTCATAAGCAGGAGTATGGATTAAAGATCCTTCCAATTTTCCTTTTCTAAAAACTCCTAGGATAATACAAAAATTAGGAAGATTATTCATATATGCCAAAGTTTCATCTATAGGATCTAAACTTACTAAAATATCATTCTCCAATGAAAATTTTTCATTATAAGGTGAGTTTTCTTCGGTAAGAGTTCTAAAATCATAACCATTTACTAAAAAAGTTCTTAATAAACCTTCTTGAACTATAAAGTCAGCATCGGTTAATGCAGTATTTACTATTAGCTTGTCTATGTAGTCCTTCTGCATTATATGAACCCCATTTTGAATTGCTAATGCATATTTTCCGAAATCATTTATTCTTGGAAAAATATCACAAAAAAATTGATTAATGTTAAATACCATTTTTTATATTCATTAATTTATTTTTATTCTAGTTTTTTTATTAACCTCCTTACAATCTCATTAGTTTGAGTACGTTTCCTTCTTCCTTCATAAAAAGTTATATGCCTTTCTAAAAATTTTATTAAAATATCGCAATCATAATAAGACAAGGCTCCATTTTCAAAAAATTTAGTTATAAGAGAAATAGCGTTTTTTTTATTTTTTGCATTTATAACAGAAGTATATATTGCGTGAGCTATTTCAAACTCTTCGTTGTTTTCATCTAATAATTCAATATCAAAATCAAAAAAATAAATCTCACCGTCAGGCGTTACTAGTTCATTTGGTCCCCATCTGTCTCCAAGGACAATTCCTTTTTTATGTATATTCATTAGCTCTTGCAAATATCTTAGTAGCAAGGCGTTTTCTGAATTTGATAAGACTTCAGAGTATGTAGTTCCTTCAATGAATTCTCTTATTATATAATTATAATCATGTTCAAATATCTTTGGTACAAGCAATCCCCTATCTAAGCAATGCTGACTAAACAGAACCTGCTCTTCTAAACTTCTATATCTATAATCCTCTATTCCTACAGTTTCAAAGAATTCTGATAAATATTCCCCAACTGGTCTGACTTTTTTTTGAACTTGAAGTATATATTTCTTTTTCTGGTCATCTCGAAGTAATATTAATTCATTAAGATTTCCGCCACTTAGATCTGACTTTACTTTTTCATAGCCGTTTAGCCTCCTGACTAAAATATCTATATTCATTTTCTTGTTTAAGGTTATATAATCAATTTTCCATAAGCATTTTTTTTTATTAAAACAGAATTTCCTTCATCAGAATCAAGATGTACTGCTAACGCAGTTTTTTCAATAGGCCCAGTTCTTGTTATAATATCATGATATGTTACTGGTCTCTTACCAGGAATGAACAAACTTACTCTCTGTCCATCTTTAATTCTAAAATAATTTGCATAATCATAAGGAACATGTATATGTCTGTGAGCGATTATTACCCCCTTATTTAATTCGACTCTCCCACTTGGTCCGATAATTGTTATTCCTGGAGTGTTTTCAATATCTCCGGACAATCTACAGAGAGCATTAATTTTTAAATAATGAGAATCAGTTGCCGAAATCTCAACTTGCGTTTGTTGACGAGTAGGTCCTAAAATTCTAACGTCTTTTATTTCATATC
>JAGVWY010000017.1 GCA_018304055.1 Candidatus Pacearchaeota archaeon | reverse complement strand
TGAGATTCACGGTGTAGACTCTAATTAAACCGCACGCGTCACCCGTTGTAGTACCTCCCCGCCAATTCCTTTAAGTTTCGGCCTTGCGACTATACTTCCCAGGTAGCTCACTCTTCAGCTTCCCTACAGCACCGACACCTCTCGAGGAGGTGCCGATGTTTAGTGAGCAGTGTTTACTGCTAGGACTACAGGGGTATCTAATCCCTTTTGCGCCCCTAGCCTTCATCCCTCACTGTCAGATCCGTACTCGCAAGGTGCCTTCGCCGTTGTTAGTCCGATTAAGATTAACGTATTTTACCACTACCTTAATCGTTCTCCTTGCGTCTTCCGGTCTCTAGCAATGCAGTATCTCTTGCGTGCCTCATGCTTGAGACATGAGATTTTACAAGAGACTTACAAAGCAAGCTACGAATGTTTTAGACCCAATAATTGTGGATGCGACTTGGACCGCCGGTATTACCGCGGCGGCTGGCACCGGTCTTGCCCAGTCCTTATTCGCCTGCCTTTTTACAGCAGACAAAAGTTGCTCTAAGAGCAACACTCTGGCTTGCTTTATCACGCTTTCGCGCATTGTAAAAGTTCCTCGGCTGCTGCACCCCGTAGGACTGGGAATAGTGTCTCAGATTCCCTCTCAGGGCTTCTCCGCTAAGAGCCCTTACTGATCATCGCCTTGTTAGTCCTTTACACCAACAACAAGCTAATCAGCCGCAACCCCATCTTTAGGCTCGAACTTCAGAAATAACTCATTCCAGAAATTATTTCCTATCACGGTTTATCCTCAGTTTCCCGAGGTTATCCATGACCTAAAGGCAGGTTAGCTACGTGTTACTGAGCAGTTCGCCCCCTCGCGGGAGACTTGCATGCCTAAGTACAAACCAGATAGCCGCATCCGCCAGCAGGATAAACTGGATTTAATGATTATATAATCATAAACCTCCACATTGTTTTAAAAACTATTAGAAAGACGGATAACTAGGTAACTACTCTACTACATCCTACCTAAACGAGGTTAAGGTAATCATCCCAGTTAATATCATTAACATTTTACAAAAAAATAGTAGTAAGTATATATATAAATGTTTCGGTGGTTTTTTGGAAATGGCGAAGGAAAAATATGAAAAGAAATATTTTCTCAACTAAAAATATAGGAATTGTTCTTAAGAGAATATCAAATTAAAACTAAGACGAGTAATAGATCAATAAAATAATAAGAAAGATAATAATCATGTTATTATTAAGTAATAACAAATAGAAAAGTTTAAATAGTAATTTTTTTAGATAATCACATGGCAAACGAAGATTATCTAAAAAAACTAAGAGCATATGCAGAAGGTTTAGAGGTATTAAGAGATTTTGAAAAAAAAGCTTTGGATATATTTCCAAACATGACTTATAGAAAAGCAGGAGAAACTGATTTAGCAGAACTAACAACTAATGCAGTTAGAGAACCAATAATAAGAACTATATCTGCTTATGAAACGGCTTTATCAAATCTTTATAAATTATTTCCTGAAATTAAATCTTCAGGTTAACTCCAAAATCTAAGAAACTAATAATATTTATCATTACTAATAAAATTAATCCAAACTTTTTTCTGCAATTTCTCTCAAAATTTTCTTAATAAACTTATCCTTTTTAATCGAAGAAACTTTTTCTTTTTTTCTGACTGCTAGATCTCCTGATTTTTCTTCTTTATCGCCGATAACAATTATGTAAGGAATCTTTTCTATTTCAGCCTGCTTAATTTTTCCTTGTAAAGGCTCTGAAGTAAGATCAACATCTACTCGAATATCTTTTTTAATTAACTCGCTAAGGAAATTTTCGCATGCTTTATTATTTCTGTCAGTAAAATTAATAATTCTGACTTGAATTGGAGCAAGCCATAAAGGGAGATGCCCATTCGTATGCTCTAATAAAATTCCAATAAACCTTTCTATAGATCCATATATTACCCGATGTAAAATTATGGGTCTTTTTTCTTCATTTGTATCCGTAATGTAGGTTAAATCAAATCGTTCTGGCATAGCAAAATCCAATTGTATCGTTGCTAATTGCCAGGTTCTATTAAGTGAATCTTTGATATGAAAATCAATTTTTGGACCATAAAAAGCTCCATCTTCTTTGTTAATTTTAAATTTCATTTTTCTTTTTTTCAATACTTTTTCTAAGATTGATTCAGCCTTATCCCAAATTTTTTCGTCACCAATTTTTTTTGCAGGTCTCGTTGACAGTTCAACATGGTAAGGAAAATTAAATAACTGGTAAAATTTATCTATTAATTCTATTATCTTAATTATTTCTTCTTCTAACTGGTTATCAGTACAGAAAATGTGAGCATCATCTTGGGTAAATTGAATGAGTCTAAATAATCCTGCTAAAACTCCTGAAAGCTCTTGTCGATGAACAATACCTAATTCAGCGAATCTTGTCGGTAGATCTCGATATGAATGAGAAGTGTTTTTATAGACAATCATACTCCCCGGACAATTCATTGGTTTAACTGCAACCGTCCGTTTTTCATATTCTGAAATAAAAATATTTTCTTTATATTTTTCCCAATGACCAGAGATTTGCCATAATTTTTTATCAAGTATTTGAGGAGTTTTTATTTCTTGATAACCGGATTTTACGTGTTCCTCTCTCCAATAACTAATAAGTTCATTAAAAATAATCAAACCATTGTTATGCCAAAAAACCATGCCTGGAGCAACATCTGAAAAAGAAAATAGATTCATTCTTTGTCCTAATATCCTATGATCGTTTCCTTTTAACTTGCTAGTGTCAAGTTTTGATTTAGAAATTTCTCTTAATAATTGTTTGTAATCATATTTTTCTTCTACACTTTTTTCTTCTGTTTTTTTATCTGTGATTTCTCTTGATAATTCAGATAAAGGATGACCTTTGCATTTCAATTCAAATTCCTTGTAGTAACCAAACGGCGCTCTTGTCACTTTAAATTTTTTTGATAACTTTTTTTCAGCTTCTTTTAAAACAGACAAGGCAAAATCAGGACTTGCTAAATTAGAGGAAAGATGAGCATATGGATATAAAACAAGATTTTTTGCGTGAACTTGTTTAGCTATAGATTCAATGTTTTCAATATACTTATTTATCAGTTCATTGTATTCTTCATCTTTTTTTTCTATCGCAGTAAAAATTACTAGACATTCTTTTACTTCAATCTCTTTCTTTCTTTCATCAGGGAGTTCTTCAGGATTTTTTAACGCCTTTTTTAACGCTTTAAACTTTATGTAATCACAGTGCACAGATAATAATTTCATACTTTAATGAGAAATAAAAGATTTATAAAAGTTAGTGTTTTAGTAATGTTCTGTAAGAAGAGTTTTCAAATGAATGGAACATTTGATAGAACCTGAAATATTCCAGAAATAAAAAGAGAATAAAAATAACCTACATTAACTAAATTCCTCAAAAGACTTCCTTGTAACTTTTCCAAATGCCTTTATATCTTCCTTAGACCTTTCTAATTCCTCTTCTTCTGATTTTTTTATAAGTTGTTCCATTAACTTTGTATAAAGAACAATTAATATAATCATTAAAATAATAAAAAATACTAATCCAATTGTATTTGTTATCGCTGCTGTTAAAAAAACCACTGCTTTGGAAATAGCTCCAGATATGCCAATTAAAGAAGCTATAATAACTGCTACTATTAAATCAACTAGTTTATTTTTAAAAAATATACCTGATATAGGAAAATATACTAGATAAATAAGAGCAATCCATAATCCTAAAGAAATAAAAAAAGCCCAGGACCATGTAAATTCCATTCCAAAAATAGCTTTCCAAAAAAAATTAAATAGATTAAAAAATTTATTCGTGTAAAATAAAATAGGCCCAAAAAATTTATTATCTGCAAGTAATTTCGTCCACTCTTGCATCAAAAAACTTTTGTTCTGTTCCCTGTTTTTAAATTGCTCTGCTTTTTCTTGATATTCAACAAAGGTTTTAGGAAGTCCTTTTTCTTCATCAAATTCCCCTAGAATATCTGATCCAGAAACCTTAGCATCCTTAGGAATATGGCTATCAGCTATAATTAAATTAATTGCATTGATAATCATTAATATAAAAATAAACACAAATATCCCTTTTTTCATTAAAAAATAAAGAATTAAGAGTTTAAAATCTTTAAGGTTTTAATTTTATGCAGCTTGTTTTCTCAAAGCTTCTGCTTCCATTCTTCTTAATCGAACTGCTCGTTCCAAAGTTTTTCCAGCTGCTTCTGATTCTGCTTCAAGTTCTGCTATTCCTAGCCATTTAATAATAAATTTATTAAAAAAAACTACACAAATAACCAAAAAAATAGCTCCAATATAAACCCATGCAAATGGTTCACTAACATTTATTCTATTGTTAACCATTCCTGATACAAAATTTCCTACTAAAAATAAGAAATAAACAAACCATATAAGACGTTGAGCCAAAACTCCTCTAGCTCCTCCAACTGCTGCAACTCGTAATGTGAATAATCCTAAAACAATTAAAGGAACAAAAAATATTAATGTTAACCCTAATGCATCAAATCCGGTTAATAAAATCCATATTTGCTGAGGAGCAACATATGCAATTGATAAAAATGCTATCATAAAAGATATAATCCAAGTTACTGTCTTTGACGGAATAATACCCCCAAAATCAAGAATAGACCATACAAAAAGAGTAATTAATAATAAAAAAAGATATTTAGCAATATTAATGCTTAAATTACCCTCTTCCCAATTTGCAAACAGGTCTCTTATTGGATCAAAAATTACTTCTTGAGGAGATTGTGCAAGAATAAAAAGAATGCTGAAATAACTAAATAAGATAAGAACAGATATTAAAATTCTTTTATTAAACACCTTTTTCATATCTTTCCTATGAATATATTCTTTATAAATATTTCTTTGATTAAGGAGTTGTAGGCGGTTGTGTTTGTTCAGCTTTTTCTCTTATTCCTTCGATATTAAGCTTAATCTCTGGAACAGTAAATATAGTATTATTTGGTCCTTGTGCAAATTCATCATATGTTTCTAGTGTTCTTAAAAAGATTGCTCCTGGATTTCTTTGAATCATCTCACCAACTTGGTTAACCGCCTGTCCTCGCTGTAATATTTCCTCATATTCTGCTTGTGCATTTAAAACTCTTCTCTGCCTTTCACCTTCTCCTCGCTGTACTAGTTCGTACTTCTCTGCATCTGCGTTTAAAATTCTTTTTTGCTTTTCAGCTTCTCCAGCTGCCTCTTGTTCTACTAATCTTCTAGTTGGTTCCTCAAGAGGAAAATCAATTATTAAAAGTTCTAACATTTCTACTCCTGCTTCTTTAACTGTTGGGAAATCTAATGGATTTTTATCTTCATCCAAAACTAAATTTGTTTCTCTATATTTTGCTTTTAAAATATCTTTAATATTATTATCCCCAACATAATCTGTAATTCTTGCAAGAGCAGCACCAAAAGTAATTTGACGATAATCTGGTTCAGATATTGCAATTGCTTTTTCTGGATGAACTACACTATAAAATAATCGAGCATCAACTTTATTCAGATATACTCCATCTTTTGTTAGAATAGATTCTGTAACTAAATCTTGTAATCGAGGTCTTGTATTAAGAACATGTGCGCTCTGTAATAATCCTCCTAAACCAATCATAAATCTATAACCCGCTTCTCGCACAGCATTATGTTTTCCCCCTTGCAAAGAACAATCTTCCTCATCTTTATATTTCCTTTTACCACACACCTTTCCACCAACTTTGTAAACCACAGAGTATCCTTCTGGAACTTGGTATAACTTAACAAACCATGTCGTAAATACTTTTTCATCATGCGGATAATTCATCAATAAACGAGAAAGCAAATTTTTAGGTACAGGAAACCTTTCTCGTACTCCCTTTAGATATTTTTCTTTATTATATTCATATTCTTGCCCATCTACTTTAACTTTCATAATTTTTAAAAGAAAAAATAGTTTATAAATCTTTCCATTTTATCTTTAGATAGTGGTAACAATAAAAAGATTTAAATAGTATTTATTCTATAAATATTTATGTCAAGATTAAAAAATTCTATTCAGTATATTGGAAATAAAACTTTGATAGTTGGAAAAGGAATTGGGAAAGGCGCTCGCGCTATATGGAGTGGCACTAAATCATTTACAAAAAAATCCTGGAGTTTATCACAGCCGATAAGACACTATACAGGAAGAGGATTAAAGGCTAGTGGAAGAGGTTTATGGTCAGGAACAAAAGGAACTTTAGGAAGGATAAATAATAATAAAATTACTTCAACCTTTTTTGGTTTAATCTTGGCGGGGGCAATTGGAGGTTATTGGTATTTTAGTAGAGATTCTAGAGTTGAAACGCCTGTTGCTAAAGGAAGATTGGAACAAAGAGTTGATGAAGGATCGATTCCTCCTGGATTAACACCTCTGCCTACAGGATATGAAGAAATGGAATTAGCTTGGAGAGGAAAAGTTCATAATGAAACAGCAGAATTATATGATATTGTAGATAGTAATATTGATATGATAAGTGTCAGCTCATTAGAACATAGATTAGCAGGATTACATTTATCTAGTAAGACTACATGGGAATATTTTTATGATTCTGATAAAAGAAGAGTAATAAAAGCGGTTAAATCAAGGAGAAACAGAGATTTTACTTCTGAAGTTATGGAATATGATATTAATGATAAAGATGAAATATCAAAATCTATTTTAGAAAGAGCAACTGTTAAATGCAACCAAATTTATAGTGTTATAGAAAATGAAATTTTTAAAGAATTAGGTGAATATAATAGAGAAAGAGATGAATTGCCTCCTCCTGAACCTGTTCAAACACCGCCACCAGAACCAACTCCTTATTCGTATAGACGAACAAAACCATACAACCCTTTAATTTCAAGAAGAGTTTATACTCCGCTTCCTGAACCCGGTTCTCTTAGAGACATATTAAGCAGACCTAAAGATTATCATCATCCTTTTAATATAGGAGCAAATTATTAGAGCGCTAACTATTAGGAAATTTTATGAAAAGATTACTTGATTTGCTTTTAATAAAGAATTTTGAAAAACTTAAAATATCAAAATTCTTTATGAAGAACTTTGAGTAGATTTCCTTCGGAAATGTCGATTATTCAAAGTTCTCAATAATAAGTGTATAACACCTATTTAGAAATCCCTTTCTTGTCTTAATTAGATTACCCATAATAAAATGTAACTTTTATTTAAAAATAATATTTATGCGAATACTTATACCTTGCAAATATTTTTAAACTTCTTTTATATAAGATAATAATGGAAAAGAAAGGTGTTTTAATAATAGGATTATCAATATTATTTTTATTATCAATAAATTTAATTCTTGCTCAGTATTATGCTCCTGAACAATTTATTGAAGGATTCATAGAAAGAACGAAAGACGCTATTGAATCAATATTCAGGCCAATTATTGGGGGAGAAACAGGAGATGAATTTTTGCTTCCTAAAATAGGTTTTTTCTTCCTTACATTTATCCTGGTTATAACAGCATTAAGAAATACAGATATCTTTGGGTCTAATAACGCTGCTCTTTATATCACTTCTATTATAGTGTCTATTTTATCAGCTAGATTCATTCCAGAAGTAGGTATAATAAGAGCTATGATTTTACCTTACATATCATTATTTACTGCTATCGGGTACCTAAGCGTCCCTATATTAACAGTATTTTTTGTTCATTACAGACCTCTAACTCGTCCATTAAGGTGGGCAATTATAGGAGGACTTGGAATAATATATACAATTTATTGGGCGGGTTCACTATATATTCAAGGATGGGATTTTTCAGCAGATGTCTTTGCAGCATTACCATTTTTAGTTCTTTTTCTAGCTTTTGCTTTTGATGGATGGATAGAAACTAGATTTGAAAATCAAAGGTTTTCAGGTGTAGCTCAAGAAACAAGAAGAAGGGCTGTTCAAGATTGGATGCAACAATATAGACTTGCAGTAGAAAATGGAGACGAAAGACGTGCGAGAGAAGTAAGAAGAATACTAAGAAGAAGATTTGGAATTAATGTCTGATTAAAAACTCTCATCACTCCAAACATCATAAAGCTTTAAAGAAATCTTTATATTATGAAGATATTTCTTCAACTCATTTGCATGCTCTATAGGAACCAATAATGCTCCTTTGCCTATCTTAATAGCTTTTATTTCGTCAGCTAATCCTTTATATTCTTTTTTTCCTTGTTTAAACCCAAATAATTTTCTGTAAACAAGAACTCTTTTTTTGTTGGGTTTTATATTCTCAAAAGAAAAAATAACATAATGATTTACTTTTTCAACTTCTGATTTATATTTGCCAAACAAAATTATCCCAGTATTCATCATACTCCTTTTCAGATCTCTCCATTCCCTACTTTCTAAATTTCCGATAATTATGGAAATTTCATTTTCAATTCCTTTAAATTTCCATTCTTGAAATTTTTTCGTCTTAGGATAATTTTCCAAAGCTTTATTTACTTCTTTTTCTATATTTTTTTTGGCATCTACAAACAAATCAACATCAGAATCTTCCACATAATCTCCTCTTGCTACAGAACCATGTAATATAATCCTATTTATCCCATTAACCTTGCTTAATAGATATGAAACAAAATCCATAGCATAGCTTATTAATTCATTATTTTCTGTCATTTTCTATTTCTTTTAAATTCTTATTTATTAGTCTTCTAAACTCATTAAACTTGTTAATCATATTTTTAATTTTATCAATCGGTTTTCTTTTACCATAACAAACAATATTCCTATCTAATTCTATTTCTTTCATCAATTCTAAGATTTTATCTTTATCCTTAAATTCAAAAGGAATTTTCCTTTCAATTAAATTTTTGTTTTTAAATATTCTATGATTAAACATATCTCCAGAACCTTGTAATACCCTTAATCTATGAAGGTAAATTGCAAACAGTTCAACTGAACCTTGAGATATATTATAACCAATATTTCTCTGATTATTTTCTATTCCTTCTTCAATCAATCTTTTTAAATTACTTCTATGTTCATTATAAGATTTTTCATGATCTTCAATTTTCATTTTATACTACAATTGTAACAATAATCTATTACAAAGGTAATAAACATTTATAAGTTTTACTATATTACAATTGTAACAATAATCTATTACAAAAGTAATAGTATTAGAATTTCCACAAATTTCACCACACCTCAACTTTTATTCCTAAATTTTCAAAATGTTTTTTATCTTTAGTGATTAATACAAGATTATTTGTCTTAACAATAGAAGCTAGAATTAAATCAAATTCAGGTATCAGTTTCCCTAATTTTTTTAATTTGCTATATCCTTTTCCAAATTCTCTACAGCTATTTTCATCCATTATAGTAAGATTAAATGAATTAATAAATTCATCAACTTCTTTGACTTTATTTTCAGGATCATGATATGCAAAAGCCCCTTTGTATAACTCGCAGAGAGTTATAACAGAAATAAAAATAACTGCATCATTTATTTTTTCAATTTTTGTTTTCAAAGCATCATCACCTTTAAAGATATCCAAGATAATATAAGTATCCAAGCAGTACATTAGAATTTAACCCCTTTTAATTTTGCTTTTTTTCTATCTTTTTCTAACATTTTTTTAATTTTATCAACTTTTTCTTTATCTCTCCATATACTGTAAAAGTCCATAAGACTACTTTTCTTCTCTTTAATCTTATCAACTATAGCGTAAAACCTAAATAATTGAGCAAAATCATTTAGGTTTTCCGAATATATCAAATGACAAAATTGCTCAATTTATTAAGTCATTTGCTATAATTCAACAACTACTTCTGAAAACGATTTTCCATATTTTATTGAAGATAATTTTTCATATGCTTCATTTGACAGTGAGATTATTTTTACCATATGTGCATATACAAGTTAATGCCCTTCGGACAACTCCGTTAGGTTAATCGTTTCATTTCTAGTCATGCAGACAGCTTATTCTTGTCTTTTGGTGGAGGTTTCTTGCAAT
>JAGVWY010000027.1:10344-19494 GCA_018304055.1 Candidatus Pacearchaeota archaeon | reverse complement strand
CCTATAAAATTTAAGGACAAAATAATACCATTACTTAAGAAAAATAATGCGAAATTAGAGATTATACCTGTTAAATTGCCTTAATCATGCAACACAGCATTAATTAGAAACCATTTATTTTTTAGGTATTTAAACTATAGTGAAAAACATAAATAATTGAGCAAAAGTTATGTTTTTCCCTTGATAGTCAAGACATATAACTGCTCAATCTAAAATGTCATTGACTATAATAGGATAACAAACATACAAATTAAGGATTTAATAATTAAATCTTCTCAATTTTCAATTCAGGTATTCTCTGAAAATGCTTAACATTTCTTGTAAGTAATACCTCGTTGTTACTAATAGCTATAGAAGCTATCATAATATCTGCTATATCAAGAATTTCTCCTCTTACTTTTAAATATTCAAAAATTTCAGCAGCTTTTTTAGATGATTCTAAAGTAAAATTGAGTATTTTCACATTATGAATAAACCGATAGAATAAATCAACAGAATATTTTTTTGATGTTACAAAACCTCTAAAGAGTTCAAACGTATTAACAGAGGTTGTAATTATAGCTATATCTTTTTCTTTTAATTCATTTATTTTATCAATAGCATATTTTTCATTTCTCATAAAATCAATAATTATATCGCTGTCTAAACATACCATTATTGAAATCTCCGTGAACCTATTTTTTTCTCCTCTATTAACTGTTTCAGCATTCTCTCTCCTTCTTCCTTATCTATAATACCAGCAAAATCCATAATTGAATTTTTCTTTTTCTCTCTTGAAAGTTCTAAAATAATTCTGCTAAAAGACCCATCTTTCTTTAATTTTTTTAATTCTTCGTATGCCTCATCAGATATTGATATTATTTTTGTCATGTTTATATATATGTATACATATATTTAAACCTTTCTCCGCATCATACAACAATAAAATTTATATACCTATCAATTGATATATAAGAATGGTAAATGAAATAAAAAGTGTAAGATCCCCGACTCTGGAAACGATCAGAATGGTAGAAGAAACGATAGAAGAAAATAACGGAGAATATAACAAAACACAATTATGGGAAAAATTACCAAGAAAAGTTATGTGGCCTACTTACATAGTCATTTTGGATTATCTTAAAGAAATAAATAAAATAATTATTTCTGATAATGGTATTATAACATATATTTGGAATCCAAAATTAGCAAGAGAGTTGAGTTCTAGAAAATCTTATTAATATAATCTTCATTATTTATTATGCAAAAAAGAGTTAGAGTTGTATTTGCAAATGATGAACTAGAAAATGAGTTTAATAATCTATCAGATAATGACATATTAAAGAAAAGAATAAACAGGGTTATTGAAAGATTAAAAGAAAAACCTAATTTTGGACAGCCTATTGCAAAAAAATTAATACCTAATAGATATAGAGAGCTGGGATTTAATAATGCATTTTGGGTGGATTTAGGTAAAGAAGAAAGACTAATCTATAGTTTAATTTCTGAGAATAAAGAAGATATTATAGCAACCATTATAGAATGGTTTATACGACATAAAGATTATGAAAGAAGATTCAGATATTAAATCAATCATCTTTTCCGCATCTTACATAAAAAAAATCCTTCTAAATCATTGTCATGATGATAAATTCTAACTGCTTTTTTCATGCTTTCATGAAATTTTTGCCCTTTCCACTCGAGAATGCCTGGCCTTGCAATTAAAGGTATTTTATCTTTAACATTAACAATTTCTAAATCAAAATTATCTAATAAATGCTGGATAATAAGTTCATTTTCTTCAGGAGCATAGGTACATGTTGAATAAACCAACTCGCCTCCTTTTTTTAAAATTGGAATAGCATTACTAACAATTCTTTTCTGTTTTTTACTTAAGCTTTTTATTAATCCTTCACTCCATTCAAGATAAGTTCTAGGCGAGCATCTAATATTTCCTTCCCCAGAACAAGGAGCATCTATTAATATTTTATCAAAATGAAATTCTTGTTCTTGTAATTTTCTGCATAAAATCTCGCCTTCATGTCGAGTAACAATTGTATTAGCTACTCCAATTCTTTCTAGATTAGCTATTAAAATAGAAATCCTTCCAATGGAAACATCATTTGCAATAATCGTTCCTTTGTTATTCATAATAGCAGCAGCTTGTGTTGTTTTGCTTCCAGGAGCCGCGCATAAATCTAGAAAGCTATCATCAGCCTTCGGCTGAAGGGCAATAATAGGCATCATGCTTGTAATCTCCTGAACATAATAATAACCTAATAAATGTTCTATTGATTTTCCTAACATACCAGGTTCTAACTTATTATCAACAATCATAATTTCTTTATGCTCTTTAAATGGCTGAGAAATTTTCCATCCTTTATCTTCTAATCTCTTCTTTAGCTCCTCATCACTTATTTTTAGTGTATTAACTCTTATTGCTTTTTTAGACTGTGTTTTAGCAATTTCAAAAAATTTCTCAACATCCTCATTATCTCTTAATAATAAATGTATTCTTTCAATAAATTTTTCTTTTGGAAAATATTCTTTCATAGAATATAAACGAAAAATGAACTTTAAATTCTTATTGTTATATATACTTGAAAATAATAAGAATTATAAATTATAATTCTTAAAAATAAAAATGGAAAAAGAATATGATGTTGTTGGTATTGGGAATGCTTTATTAGACATAACCTATAATGTAAGAGAGGATATTATAAAAGAATTGCAATTAAAAAAAGGAGAGGCGAAGTCCATAGATGAAGACGAAAGTAAATTAATAATACAAAAATTAGATAAAGAAAAATCATTAATAACACTTGGTGGTAGTTGCTCGAATACTATTTCTGGAGTAACTTGTTTAGGCGGGAAAACAGCTTTTTTTGGAAAAATCGGAAATGACAATAATGGAAAATTATATGAATCAAAAACTATGGAACTTGGTATTCATTCCAAACTTTCAAGACACGAGAATAAAATTACAGGTCATGCAATAACTTTCATAACCCCTGATGGCCAGAGGACATTTGCAGCCCATATTGGAGCAGCATCATATCTTCATAAGAATGATTTATCAGAGGAAATTGTAGAAAATGCGAAGATATTACATCTAGAGGGTTATCAATTAGAAGATCTTGCATTAAGGGAAACTATTTTACATGCTATGAAAATAGCAAAATATAACAAAGTAAAAATTTCACTAGACTTTTCAGATGCATCTCTTATTAAAAGGCATTATTCGTTTTTAAAAAAATTAGTTGAAGAATATATAGACATTATTTTTCTGAATGAGGATGAAGCTTATAGTTTTACAGGAAAAAAACCAGGAGAATCCATACATGAAATTTCTGATAAAGCCGAAGTTGTTATAGTCAAATTAGGGGATAAAGGCAGTTTGATAAAAGCAGATAATGTTATTCATAAAATAGAAGCTGAAAAAGTTAATGTGGTAAACACGAATGGAGCTGGAGATATGTATGCTGCAGGAATTCTTTATGGAATTGTTAATGGCATTGATTTTACCAGTTCTGGAAAACTGGCAAGTTTTATCGCATCAATGGTAGTATCAAATCCTAGCGCAAGATTAACACCTGAACAAATGAACAGAATAAAGCTTTTAAATGTTCGAAAACAAATACGGGATGTGAAAATGGATAAAAAATTGGAGTACAAAGTTAAGGATATTTCTCTGGCTGGTTTCGGAAGAAAAGAGATTGAAATTGCAGAAAAAGAAATGCCTGGATTAATAGCAGTGAGGAAAAAATATGGTTTATTAAAGCCTCTTAAAGATGTGCGAATTTCAGGAAGCTTGCACATGACTATTCAGACAGCAGTACTAATAGAAACTTTGAAAGAACTCGGAGCAAATGTGAGATGGGCTTCATGTAATATTTTTTCAACGCAGGATCACGCAGCCGCAGCAATAGCAAAAACAGGCGTTCCAGTATTTGCATGGAAAGGTGAAACACTTAAGGATTATTGGGAATGTACTTTAAATGCACTAGATTTTGGAAATGACAAAGGGCCAGAATTAATAGTTGATGATGGAGGAGATGCAACATTAATGATTCATAAAGGGATAGAAGTTGAAAAAAATCCTGATTTACTTGAAATAAACTATTCTAATGAGAGCGAAGATTTTCGAGAATTAATGTCCTGTTTAAAAACAGTATATGAAAAAGATAATAAATTCTGGCATAAAAGAATTTCAGCAATAAAAGGCGTATCTGAAGAAACAACAACAGGCGTCCATAGACTATATCAAATGTATGAAGAGAAAAAATTACTTTTTCCAGCAATTAATGTGAATGATTCAGTTACAAAATCGAAATTCGATAACATGTATGGATGCAGGGAAAGTTTAGCTGACGGAATTAAACGAGCAACAGATATAATGATAGCTGGAAAAACAGTGGTCATTTGTGGTTATGGTGATGTAGGGAAAGGATGTGCGCAAAGCATGAGAGGTTTTGGCGCGAGAGTTATCATAGCAGAAATTGATCCTATTAATGCACTTCAAGCTGCTATGGAAGGATTTCCTGTTAAAACTGTTGAAGATAGTTTAAAAGAAGGCGATATTTATGTAACTGCAACAGGAAACACAGACATAATTACCTTAGAGCATATGCAGAATATGAAAGACCAGGCAATTGTTTGTAACATAGGACATTTTGATAATGAAATACAAATTGATAGATTAAATAAATCAGCAAAGAAGATAAATATTAAGCCACAGGTAGACAAGTATATTTTTCCTGATGGCAAGGAAATTTTTGTTTTAGCAGAAGGAAGATTGGTAAATTTAGGTTGCGCAACAGGGCATCCGAGCTTTGTTATGAGCTGTTCTTTTACAAATCAAGTTCTTGCTCAAATAGATCTCTTTAAAAATAATTATCCTGTAGGTGTTTATAGGCTCCCAAAAAAACTTGATGAAGAAGTAGCAAGGTTACATTTAGATAAACTTGGAGTTAAATTAACAAAACTCTCTTCTAAACAAGCACAGTATATAGGAGTTTTAACTGAAGGACCTTTTAAACCAGAACATTATAAATATTAACTATATTTCCTATTTCTCATATATTTAAAAATAAATTGTTCGTTTTATTTTTATGAAAATCGGGGTTATTGGAGGTTCTGGATTAGATGATCCTCAATTATTAGAAAACTACAGAGAGAAAAAAATTAAAACTCCTTATGGAAATCCAAGTTCTGCTTTAACTTTAGGAACTTTAGAAGGAGTTGAAGTAGTTATTATAGCACGCCATGGAAAAAAACATGAAATTTATCCAAGCAAGATTAATTATAGAGCAAATATTTATGCGTTAAAACAAGAGGGATGCACTCATATCATAAGCACCAATGCAGTAGGGTCTTTAAAAGAACACATCAAACCAGGAGATTTAGTTTTTCCAGATCAATTTATAGATTTTACTCGATTCAGGAAAAATACTTATTTTGATAAATATGGAGAAGTAAAACATCAGCCAATGGCAGAGCCATTTTCTAATGAATTAAGAGAATTGTTAGCAGATGGATGCAGGATATTTAATTTTCCTCATCATACAAAGGCAGCAATTATTGTAATAGAGGGGCCAAGATTTTCAACAAAAGCAGAGAGTTTTATGTTTAAAAATTTTGCAGATATTATTGGAATGACAACTTTTCCTGAAGTTGCTTTAGCAAATGAATTAAACATTCCTTATGCAAGTATAGCAATGTCAACAGATTATGATTGCTGGAAAGATGACGAGCCTCCTGTTAGTTTTGAAATAGTTATGCAAAGAATGAAAGAAAACGCAGAAAAAGTGAAAAAATTGCTTATGTATGTTATACCGATAATAATAAAAAAAGACGAAGAATATATCAAATCAAAAATACGAACAATTCCGAACTTTCCGAAACCAGGGATTATGTTTAGAGATATTACTACTTTGTTATTAGATCCTGACGGCATGAGAAAAACAATAAACATACTTTACAACAGATATAAAGATAAAAAAATAACAGCAGTAGCAGGAATTGAATCTAGAGGTTTTATTATAGCAGGAATTTTAGCAGACAAATTAGGAGTTGGATTAATACCGATAAGAAAAAAAGGAAAACTTCCTTACCAAACTGTTAGCCAGTCATATGAATTAGAATATGGAACTGATCACATTGAGATTCATGCAGATGCTATAAAGCAAGGAGATAATATATTACTTGTTGATGATTTGATTGCGACAGGGGGAAGTTCGCAAGCAGCAGCACAATTAATAGAAAAATTAGGTGGAAAAGTTGAAGAAATTTCCTTCATCATAGAGCTTACAGATTTAAGAGGAAGGGAAAAACTAAAAAAATGGCCGGTTTATTCAATGATAAAATTTGAAGGGGAATGAAATATATGTTGAAATAAATAAAAATATTTATAGTTTTATTCTGTTATTATTTTATGGGTTTGCTTGATTACTTATTTCCAATGAAAAGAAATGAGATGAATTTTCCACTTTCTGATTCTTTCTTGAAGGTGAAAATGTATGACTTATACCACGAAAACAAAAATAGAATTTCAGACAATAGAAGATCAGACTATACAATGTCAGACTATAAAGAATTTGTATATGATACTATAACCTATTGTATCTATTGGAACAATATACCAAGAAAAACACTTCTTCGTTTAGAATCCCTTTTAAAAGAAGGAAAAGTACCTCAAATAAAATTTCAAAGTATAGAAGAACCTTATTCTTCACGATCTTATAGAAGGTCTTATGTTGGTATCTGGTACAAAAAAGTAGTATACCCGAATTCTCATAGCACTAGCTTTATATTATGGCAAGGTTCTTTCGAACTAAACCAATAAATACTCTTTATTCTTTATTCTTTCATGAACAAAAAACAACTTTTAGAAGAATTAAGAAGTCATAAATTTCCAGAGCTAATAATAAAAGCATTTGAAAAAGTTAAAAGAGAAAAATTTATTCCAAGAGAGTTTAGAGATTATGCTTACATGAATGAACCTCTTCCTCTTGAAAAAGGCGCAACTATTTCTCAACCTTATACAATCGCATTTATGTTGAATTTATTAGAATTAGATGGGTTAACTTATAAAAATAAACTAATAAATGGTATGGATAGGTATGAGAAGTCAAGCAAGCGAGAGATATTCAAGCATTCTAAAAGCCAAAAATTTGAAGTTACCGATATTAGGAGGGTTGCATCTAGGGAACCTAGGTTCCCTGGATTAAAAATCCTAGAAATAGGAAGTGGAAGTGGTTATGTTTTAGCCTTAATAAACGAAATATTAAAATTAAGAAAAATAAAGGACTATAAAATTTATGGCCTTGAGATTATAAATGAGCTAGTAAAAAATTCTAAAAAAATATTAAGAAATAAAAAAATAAAAATTATAAAAACAGATGGTTCAAAAGGATTGAAAAGCAAATCTCCATTTGACAGAATAATAGCAAGTGCTTCTTTCGGAGAAATTCCTTCTAGTCTTTTTGCTCAATTAAAAGAAAGAGGTATTTTAGTAACTCCAGTAAGAGATTCAATATATAAATTCAAAAAAATAAATGGAAGAGTTGAAACAGAGGAATTTCCTGGATTTGTGTTTGTGCCTGTTGTATGAGAGGAATAAAAAGCTTTAAATACACTAAGTAACTTAGTAACTTAGTGGAAAATGGAAATTGGAAATTCAAAGACAATTAAGGTAAGCAAAGAAAATTATTTGTGGTTATTAAGATTAGCTGCAGAAATGCAGAAAGAATATAACAAGCCAGTATCATTCGATATTGTATTGGAGGAATTAAAAAATAAAAATATGAAAAAGAAAAAAAGTATATTAGACTTAGCAGGAAGATGGAAAATGTCGGATAAAGAAGCTGAAGAATTTATGAAAGATATAAGAAAAGGTTGGGGAAAATGGAAGATACCCTCCTTATAGATACGGATGTTTTAGTGGACTTATTAAGAAATAAATATGAGATTATTAATTGGTTTAAGGATAATAATGATAAATTTAAGTTTGCAACTACCATCATTAATATATTTGAGCTTTATACGGGAGCGTACCGGTCCAATAATGAAGATAAAGAAATAAAAAATGTACAAGACATTATTGATAGATTTATTATTTTTAATCTTTCACTAGAAAGTGTTGAAGAAGCAGGAAAACAAAGAGCTCGTCTGGAAAAACAAGGTCATCCTTTAGAATCAAGAGATATTTTTATAGGATCAATTGCAGTTACTCATAATCTCCCATTAAAAACAAATAATAAAAAACATTTTGAGAGAATTGAAGGGTTAAACCTTACATAACATGCAATTAGAATTATTTTTTGATCATATTGGATTTTTAATTTGGATATTCCTTATTTGGATAGCAATTGCTGATTTACAAAATAAAAGATTAAACAAATTTACTAGATATATTGTATTAGCTATTGGAATAGCTGGCATTTTGCTTGATGGTATTTTATTAATAGGATTATATTTTAATATGAATTTCATACAGTATGCATGGCTGTTTGACCATCTCGGCATCCCCGTTTTTTTATTTTTGGGATATATGGCATATAGTGATTTAAATAATAAACATGTAAGAAAAAAATGGCCAAAATGGATTTTATTTTTGTTAAGTATCGGAGGATTATTGGCAGATGGGTTTATTTTAATGAGATTTTATCTTGGCGCTTAACTATTATATTTTTAATATTTTAAGGATGTGTATGCCTATTATAAATCAAGGAGTTAATTGAATTTTTATAGAATCTTTAATATCCTCTTCATTTAGATTGTAACATGAAACATAATCTCTATAAGAATATGGATAATTACTGCTTTTTCTTTCCTTTTTTTCATAAATCACCACTGAGTCATATCCTTTATATCTCTCTAAAAGTTCTGTGTAATTATTATTGTAATAGTAATAGTTAGGAGTCAGATAAACTGTTATCTTTTTCTTTTCCCCTGACTTAACCTCAATGCTTTTATAACTCCTTCCCGATCCATATAAATTATTAAAATCATTTTCATGTACATAATCACCTTCGTAATAATCTACACTTCCTACTTCAGCATTTTCCTTTTCTTTTTCACTGTCGATTAAACAAGCCCCAAATAGCGGCAGTTCATATCTTTTTGGCAGAGTAAAATCATTCGTTAATACTATATCCCCTATTTTTACCT
>JAGVWY010000027.1:0-10319 GCA_018304055.1 Candidatus Pacearchaeota archaeon | reverse complement strand
GTCTTTTAAAACTGTTTGAATTGATATAACTTTCAGAAATTCTCTCTCTTCTTTTACTTCTCCATAACTTGCAATTATAGCCAAACTTATTATAATCATCAAAGGTAAGATTATCCCAAAAATTAATTTATACATCATTTTTTTCTTTGGATTGAATCTGAGAAAGAGTCCTTTAATCTTTCAAATTTATGGGCTATATAAATTCCAATAACAATAAAAACAATTGATGTAATTGCAAGAGTTACCAAAATTAAATTTTTCGTGAAGTCAAAAGCATCTATGATGAATCCGACTGTAAATATGTATGTGGCTATTGAAACAAGATACATAACAGGATAAAATTTTCTTCTTACTGCAAACAAAATTATTGCTATAACCAATCCTACAAAAAATATACCCCATCCGAATGGGCCTAGCCAATATGAATATGCATGCGTCATTTTATATATCGTTCTCCCACATTATTTCTCCCAAAACAAAAAAAACTATGATGGATAATACAAGAATTACTGTCTTGATTATATCAGGCAGTTCAAACAAATAATTATATGCAAAATAAGCAACAGTTGCAAATAAGAATATTATCCCTAATATGTAAAACAAATATTGCAATTTCATATATTAAACTAATAAATATAGTTTTTAAATCTTGCTTTTTATCGAAAGCAGTGTGTTAGCTCATGACATTTGTCACCCCCTAGATTATCTTAGAAAAGGCGAAATAAACATCAGAAGGAGCTTTACTATCCAAACTTGTATGTGGCCTGAAGTGATTGTATCTCATCCTGAAATGTTCTGCACTTTTGCAGAACTTCAATTCATTATCTAACGTCTGAAAAAATCTTTCTACCTTTCCTGTTGTAGTTGGACTATGGATTGCAGTCCTGATATGTTTGATAACCTTTCTGTTGCACCATCTATCAAACTTTGAATGCTTACTTCTCAATCCAAAAATATTTCCATTATCAGTTAATATTTCTCTTGGCTTTCCATGAATAATTATCAGCTCATCTAAGATGTTTGTAATGATTTTAGTTGAAAGATTGTTCAAGGCAAACAATCCTAAACAATATCTTGAACAATCATCTATAACAGCAAAGCAATATTTGTCTTTTATTTTCTGATCACTAACATCCATCTGCCACAATGAATTTGGATGTTTCCTCTGCCAGCGAATATATTTTATTCTCTTTCTTCTATTCTTATTCTGTTTAGTCAGCTTATTTTTATGTAATATTCTTTTTATACTTGCGATAGAAATTTTATTTACAAACTGGTTTATCTTATCTGCTCCCCAACCAGTTTCATTTCTTATTTTTATAACTTTATTTTCCAGCTCAGAATTTATTTTAGTATGAATATTTTTTGGTTTTGTTGATTTATCTTTTAAATCCCATTCAGATTCATTCAATCTTTTATTCCATCTCTTTAGAGTTCTTTCACTTACTTCATATCCGTAAATTGCTTTTAATATTCTTATGCAGACAGCATAAGAATTTCCTTTAATCCTTAACTTAAAATATTCCTTTCTTATTTCCTCTTTTTTCATTAGATTCGCAGGAAATCATCTGCGAACTAATTTTCGGTTAGCCCATGACATATGTCCTGGTCTTATACATTTTTATCGAAAGCAGATAGTTTTATTAACCAAAAAATATTTTTTATTGCATGGATTTAGTAGAAGTAATCAAAAAGGCAAAGTCAAGAGGGTATTCTAGCAATGAAATTGTAAAACTATTGTTAAGCAAAGGATATTCTCAATCAGAGATTTACAATGCCATGAATATTCAAAAGAAAGAGAAAGTTTCTAAGCCAGCCAAAGATTATGATTCCATTGAAAAAATTAAGATGCTTTTCACATCTCCTCTAAATTTTTTTGATAATGTCAGGGAAGAAACCATTATTTCTTCTCTATCTATTTACTCAATAATTGTTGTTCTTGTTGCAGTTTTAAATTATGGGATTAGACTTTTAATCCCGGGCAATTTTTTCGCTTTAAGGTTAATTGGCAACTCTTTATTTTATCTATTTGGATACAGCTATATTTTTAGTTTTGTTCTTATTGTGCTCCAGATAGCCATAACTTTTATTTCAGCGTTAATCCTGCATTTTATTGCGAGAATCATGGGCGGAGCAGGAAATTATTCGGATAGTTATAACATAGTTACTTATAGCTTTATACCAGCAATTATTTTGTCTTTAATTCCAATAGTAGGATTATTTGGATGGATATTCTCTTTGATAATAATGGTATTCGGAGTTTCTTCAATTCATAATCTTTCTAAAGGCAAATCTGTGTTTGTTGTTTTGTTGCCGATTATAGTAATGTTTCTATTACTTATTATGCTTATTTTCTGGTTTATTTTCTCATTTAGATTTTAAATTAATTTAAATACCTTTTATTACTATTTAATATATGAAAAGAGGAGTAAAAAAGAGATTGAAAAAAAACAATAAAAATTTTAAAAGAACGCTGTTAGTTACTTTTATTTTTTCCTTATCGGCTATAATCTTAGCAATTTATGTCCAGATCAATGGGCAAAAATCTGTTTTAGGTTGCAGTTATCTTGATCCTATTACTATTGATATTCTCGCTTTTCTTGCTTCATTATTTTTGATAATTGAAGGTATGGCAAGAATCATAGAGCATCCTTCAGCGAGTGTAAAAAGGCAATTTACAAGAATAATCAGAGTTTCTGCAGGTTTTGCAATATTAACCTTGCATATTATGCAGTTTGTGCATAAATAGATTAATCTTTTAGAAGTCTTTTATTCCTGTCTTTTTTATCAGGAAATTCTCCAAGATTCCATAAATAGTCAAAAACTGAAATATTTGATTTTACTATCTCCTTGTTCTGAATTAATATTGCATAATAAGGCTTAGTCCACACAATAATTGCTAATTTATCATCCCAAAAAGTATTAGTTATAGAAGAAAAAAATTCATCTGGCAATAAACGATAATCTTCATTTTTGCCAATAAAAAAATCTGCATTTTTTCTTTCTAATAATTTTCCTTTTAACTTTTGTTTTTCAGCTTTTCTTACAAAAACCTCCATAACTAATTCAAAATCTTTACTACAACATTGCTCCCCTCCTCCAAACATAAAATAAGGCTTTTTATCATCAAGAATCATATTCAATATGACATTCAACCCTTCCTTGCCTCTAAATATTTCTACTTTTGCATTATCTGGATTTGCTGTTTTCTGCCTCAATTTTAACTCTGGCAATATTTTTTTAAATTCTTTTTCTTTTTCATGAAGCTGTGTTAATAGCTTCTCTGGATTAACTGCTAAGAAATGCTTTACTTTTTTCTTAAAAACAAAAGAAACAAGCCCTCTATTTATTAATCTTTCAGCAATCTGATAAGTATTAACCCTGCCAATTCCAGATTTATCTGCTATTTGACTAGCTGTTAAATCTCCATAATCAATAAGTGAAAGATAAACTTTGACTTCATATTCATCTAATCCTAAATTTTGTAAAGTATTCTCAATATCCATTTTCATTTGGATTAATATAACTATTTAATCCTTTCTATTGTTGTTGTAATATTATTACAACATAAATATAAAAAGTGATATTTATAGTAGGTTCAATGAGTTATATAGAAGAATTATTTGAAAGAATTAAAGCTCCAACAAGAGATGGAAACGATTATATTTGCGGGAGGTTTGTATCACCTAGGCCTTATGATAGCGAGAATTATGTAAAAGAGATTGAAAGATTAAATTCATTAATTAAAGAAATAAAATTAAATGATTTTAAAGAATTGTGGGGGTTTTTTTCTAAACATCCTGAAAGTGATGAAGATAAAGAAAAAAGATTTAATCTTTTCGGAGAAGAATATATTGAGGAAACAAGAGGAAGAATTTTGGGAACTGTAACCTCTGATAACAAGCAATTAAGAGTCTGGAATGGACTTCCAGCTGGTTTTACCCCAAATCATGTAGATAGTTGTGGAAGAAACTTGATATTTGAAGCTTATCCCTCCATCAGTACGATTGAAAAACTTGAAGGAATAATTTTTCTAAGAGATGTATCTGGCAGATTAGATTATGATATAAGAATATATTTTAGCAGATTATTTTAAAATGACAAATCAAGAAATAGAAAATTATCGAAAATTATGGCAAGATATTCATAGAAATAGAAAAATAAAACAGTTTGATTCTCAAGAATCTAAAAACATTGAAGAACATATAAATTATCTTGCTGAAAATCAATATTGCAATTGGGCAGAACTTGAAAACTTAGAGCTATTACCTTATGAAAAAAGAACTCTTGATAGAGTTTTAGAAAATGAAGAAATAGAAAGAGATTCTGTTTCAATAGTCTCTTTAAAACAATATCTTTGTCCTTGCTGTCAGCCAATAGTTGATATAAGACTAAATATTAACCATGAAGAACACTGGTTGCAAGCAAGCTATCATAAAGATTCCTGGCCAAGAGATCCTATAACTCCTCTAAAATCAGGGAAACCCTTTATTGGAAAGAACATAACCTATCAAGATATCTTAGATTATCCAGGAGTTGACTTAGGAGCAAAGTTAAGAAAATATATTACTCCTAATCAATAAAAATTCTTTTATTTTCTTTTCCACATCACAAAGTCCTTTTTCTTCTGTCTTTATTCTGTATTACAAAAGATTAAAATTCTCGATTTTATCTATAACATAATCAACCAAATCTTTAGTTAAAAATAAAGATGAATTCTTATATAACAAATGTTTTAGAAAATCTATTTCAGCTAAATGAATTATAGGTCCTGTGTTGGAAACAGATTTACGTTTCATCTTTACGTTCCATGCAATCCCCATAAAACATCATCTTTTATTGTTGTCTCTAATCTTTCTGATTTTAACTTTTTTATCAGCCCTCTTACAGCATCCCTAATTAATTCTGATTTATTAGCATACCACCCTTCTTTGACTAGCTCGTCTATTTCTTTTATTAATCTTTCAGTCAGTTTTGTTGGCACAACTTCCATATTAGTATTACCATGGTAATTTTTATAAATTTATGCTTTCTTGATTTCATCGCGATTAAGAGAAGTGACAATCCCTCCAAAAATTTATCCTCTGGAATGAAATGACGAGCTGAGAAATTTTTGAGAGCCGGATTGTCATTTGGGCTAATTTCTGGTTTTCACTAAGAAAATTGCCGAAGGCAAAAGAAATTACCTCTTAATCTGCTGTTGCTTGGCCGAACGAATGAAAAGAGTGAGGCATGAGCGGAGCAAAAAGCAACCTCGTGAGTTTTAATTTTTCTTTCAGGGTGGGGAGGAGGTGGAAGCGACGACCAATAAATAAGAGAGATTGCCCGCTTTTTGTTTCTTTTTTTGAAAAAGAAAATGAAATAATCTTCTGGGAGTGGAAAAAATCTATTTCACCATTACAACATATGCTGTCCCAGGGCAAATAGTCAATTTATTGCAAGAGGGTATATCTGCAATCTGATTACATAACTTTTCTAAGCTTTCTATCCTATGAACATCTCTTCCATCCCCTTGAATTAACTCTCCGGGTCTTGGTAACGGATTCTCAATTTCTTCTTTACTATACCCATCTGCAAACCAAGGAACAAAAGCGTCTCTTCCTGATTCTGGACCAATATATTTTAAGTATAAATTTGCATCATGGATAAACCGATCATTTTTATCTCTATATGGTATTACTTTGCCATCTGAAAAAATATAAAACTCAACATCCAATCTTTCAAGGATTTTGTTAAATTCTTCTCTAAAATCTTCTCTCTTGTTTTCGTCAACCCTATAGATAACTTTTCTATGGTGATCGCAATCTGCTGTAAATCCACCCATACTAAATCCAAAAAGACTTCCAATACTCCTATATCTTTCTTCTTGATCTGAACTTTGGCGATTTTCTGTATCAATTAAATTAGGATTTTCTGCAACTGCTTTAAAGGCACTGAAATAATCTGAAGCTGGAATTTTGTAATCTCCAAATAATTTTAACAGTTCTTGTTCTTTTTGTGAAGATTTAGGATCATCAGCCCAGTCCGGGTAAGTCATGTCAATTTCACCATAATCATTTGGAGTATATATGCCCGGATTTTCTCTAAGTAAAGTTTCATGAGTAAAAACTCTACTCATACATGATAGAGGATCTCTAGAAAGATCTTTCAATCTATACTTAAGAATGAATTCTAGATGTTTTATAGTTTCTGTTGCTTCCATTTTATATTTTCTCTAAAATAGGATGTATATGAACATATTCCCCAGGAACAAATCTTATATTTCCTATTTCAGGACATTCACTCCATGTTTCAATAAGTTTAGTTAGTCCTTCCAAACCAACTTTATTACCCTCTGGCCATTCTTTAATTGGCAATGCCCACGCATAAATATTAGTAAGTCTATACCATCTTAATGTATTAGAAGGATTTTCCTGCGGTTCATATGGATTAATGGGTAACACTGGCCAAAGACCAAATTTTTCTGATTCTCTTAATGAATTATAAGTATCTCTTAATTCAGTAACTTCATAGAAAGGTTCATAGATATAAACATTATTCCTACGACCTCTTTGTCTAAATAAAGGCATAATTTTTTCATGAAAGTGTTCTATTATATTCCTATAATCTCCGATATATCCTTCTGCATATAAATCTGTGTTATTGTATATTCCAAATAATGTTCTTATTTGACCTTCATAAGTTTGCAGTTTTTCTAAATGCTTTCTAAATTCCGAGTCAAATAGATTAATATATCTTTTTATTTCTGAAGGATTTTCAACTAAATTTCTCATAGTTTGAAGATAATCATTCATCTCTACAGAAAAACTGCCTGCAATTTGAGGATGTAGTTCTTGTATATAATCTATTAAGTCGTATTTTCCTTTATTCGTCCAAGGATTTCTTCTGTTTAGATTTAACAAACCCAAAGTATTATTCATTTCTTTGAAAGCTTCTTCTACACTCAGTATAGGCATTCTTCCATTTTCTTTTATTTTTTCTTCTATCATTTTCTCACCTCCAAATTATCTGCAAGTTTCTCTAACTTTCCTAAAAAGTATTCGCTAGATTTTTCCTTAGGATTCCAATAATTCGGTGACCTATCAGATTCTCTATATTTTTTAATAAAGCTAGTTACAGATCTTCTTGCTATATATTCCGCAATTCTAGGAAGTGCTTCTTCATCTCCACTTTCACTTGCTATTTCCAAAGCATCCATAAAAGCTCCAGATTTTGAATAAAGTTCTATTGCACTTTTCGTGTCTCCTAACATTTCTGCCGCTACTCCTCCTTGTGTGACCCCATAGCCATCATATCCTCTTTTAACTGCTTCTCTAAGTATGCTCCTGGCTTTTTCTTCACACCCCTTAAAAAAAGATTCACCCCTGCTCATTAATCCTTTTGCTGCCTCTATATAATCTCCTCTTTTTTTATCTAATACAATATCTCTTAATATCAATCTTTTTGCCATTTTTTCATCAGTTTCATAATAAAGAGCCAATCTAGGCAGGTTTTGAGAAACATAATATTCTACTGCTTTTTTTCTAATCTCATCTGCTTTTTCTCCTTTAACATCCTCGGGATAAATAGATTTATTATAATCCCAGGGTTCTCTTAATGCTTTAAGTGAAAGTTCAAAATCATTTACTTTTAATCCAAGATTTAAAGCGGTTTCTCTGGCTATTGAAGGCTCATAACAAGTAAAGAATACATGAAAAAAATCAGCGTAAGTATATTTACCTTCCTTGCTGTTTTCACATCTATTCTTTGCTTCAACCAACCAATCTACAATTTCTTCAGCGGGTTTTCCATGAAGATATCTTGCTATTAATCCATATGCTGTATCATATTCAAGTTTTGCAAATCCAGGAGGACGTTTCCAATACTCTCTCCATTCTTTTCTTTTTTGTTCTTCTGGATCATCTTTGTTTATTGCTCTATCAAATGCTATGTATCTTTTTATTGTTGAATGTATATCTCCTTTAATTTGTTCTGATTGTTTCCACAATTCTGGAAAATCTATGTTCACTTCGTTAGGAAGATTATATCTTTCCGCAGCTTGCTGCTCTGTTACAGCTAACCATATTCCATATTCTGTTGGAAGCTTTTGTTCTTGTTTTCTTATTTTAGTCAGTTCTTCTATTGAACCTCCAGTTATTGGTATTCCCATTTGTTTTTACCTCACTCCGATAATAACACAAAAACTTTTAAATATTAACTACTATTTTATTATAGTAGTAAAATGATAGAAGATTATCAAGGTTATTAAAAAACAGCAAGCTTTATAAACTAACTACAAGTTATTATATAATAACTATAAGTTACATAATATGATAGGACTGACAAAGAAAGAACAAGAGGCTTTATTGCTTATTTACAAAAACGTAACTAATTATTATAATGCGAATTCTCTAAGCAAAGAGCTTGAAATAACACAAGTTGGAACTATGAAGATATTGAAAAGGTTTGAGAAATCAGGGATTTTGATAAATAAAAAAATAGGAAAGTCTTTTGTATATAAAGTTAATATTGAAGAAGAATTTGTTCAGAAATTGATTGCATTTGCTTTGATTAATGAAGCTAGCGGGTTCCAGAGGTGGAAGAATGAGTTTAAACAATTGTATAAAAAAGGAAGGATCATATTGTTTTATGGATCTGCTTCTAGGAATTATTCGCAAGCCAAAGATATAGATGTTTTTCTTATTTTCGATAAGAGAGATATTAATGAAGTTAATAGGGAGATTGAGAAAATCCAGAAAACACTGCCAAAAAAACTTCATGTGATTAAAACTACAAAAGAAGATTTTATCAAGAATATAAACGTTCATAACGAGTCTATGATAGAAATTGTTAAAACAGCGATTGTTTTGTATGGTTATGATGAGTATATGGAGGTTATAAATGGATTCGCAAGCTTCTAAACATGTAGACTGGTGTGTGAAAAAAGCAGAGAAAGAAATTGAAGAATCGAGGAAACAAAAAAAGAAAGTTCAGCATAGAGGATTGAGAAAGATAGAACCAAATAGAAAACGTGCGATAGGACATTTAGAGAAAGCAGCACACAATTTAGAAGTTTTTAATCTGCTAAGAAAAAACAATTCATCAGACTGGTCTATCACTGCTGGTTTCTATACTTTGTATCATTGCTTTTTAGCAATTGCTGTAAAATTTGGATATGAATCCAGAAATCAGACATGTACAATTATGCTTATGGAAATGTTAAAAGAGCAAGGCAGGATATCAATTGGTGATGAGATTATCGGGTTTATGAAATATGAAGAAGATAAAAAGACTCACGAAGACAGCCTTATTGAATTAAGAGAAGATTATACGTATGGAATTGACCTTGAAGTTAAAGATGAAGATCAGCTTAACAAAATAGAAAATCTATGCGTTAAGTTTATTGATATTGCTAAGGATATTGTTTATGAAGAGTGACCTATCTACTAATGTAATAATGATATAATTAAAGAAAAATGGAAAAATTCCAAGAAATTTTAAACAAGATAGGATTAACAAACCAAGAATCCAGGACATACCTAGCATTGCTTACACTGCAGGAAAGCCAGACAGGAAAGTTATGCAAGGAAACAAATATTGCAAGTTCAAATATTTATAAAATTTTAGATAGCTTAATGAGAAAAGGTCTTGTTAGTTATAGAATAAAGAATAATATTAAGATTTTTATGCCTGCCCCACCAGAAACCTTAAATGAGCTTTTTTTAGAGAAACAAAAAAAATTAGAAAATGAAAGACTTGAAATTAATGAAGTAATACAAAGTTTAAAGAAAAAAGAAATAGAAAAAGAGCCCTTTTCAAAGTATAAATATTTTGAAGGATTTAATGCCCTTAAGTCAATGTGGTATGAAATTAACGATTATATGAATAAATCAATGCTATTAAGAATTCATACATCAAAAAAAGAAGGTTATGAAAGATTAATTGGATTTTATAATGAGCATCATAATTTAAGGAAGAAGAAACAAATAAAAGAAAGACTGATTTTTCCATTTGAAGAAAAAGAGCTTGCTAAAAAAAGGAAAAACAAGTTTACAGAAATAAAATTTATGAATTTAAAAGAAGATGTTGAATGGGGAATAATCGGAGACTGGTTGTTTATCCAGTATATAACCGGAAAAATTCCAAGAGCTTTTTTAATTAAAGATGAAAAATTTGCCAATGCTCATAAAGAAGTTTTTGATAAATTATGGTTATTAGCAAAAAAATAAGATAATAAGACCTGAGAGTATAAATAATTTTGTTGAAACTTCCCAAAATATTTAACCATAAAGGTTAATATGATTGAAAGGAGGTGAAACAAAATGAAACAGACACTAACA
>JAGVWY010000026.1 GCA_018304055.1 Candidatus Pacearchaeota archaeon | reverse complement strand
TGGAAATGATGATTTATTCATCATCTTCATAATCTCTTCCTCTACTTATTTTTGAGAGTTCTTCTCTTCGAACATCTTCTTTATTTCTATTAAATTCTAATAAATCGTCTAAACTACTTAATTTAACTACATCATAAATTAGTCTATCATCTCTAATAGATGGATGGCGCAATGGAACTATTACTCTGTTTTCTTTTGAATAACAAGCATAAAATACCCTTTTATCATATCCAATAAATGCAAAATATTCTAGATTTTCTTCATCTGCCATTCACAAAACTTATTTTTTCATTATTTAAAGATTAGTATGATTTAAATGATATATCAATCGATAATAAATTAAGTCAATAGTTATTGAGTAAGAATAATTCATACATTAAATTTATTTATTGACTTTATAATTTTATCAATCAAATCAGTAGAATAGTATACTACACAAAACAATATAAATTATCTTTTCTAAATTATTGAATAAATTATCAAAAGAAGAATAGAGTAAAATGGTAAAAGGGATAATTCTTGCAGGCGGAACAGGAACTAGAATGATGCCTTGTACAAAAGTTACAAATAAACATCTTCTTCCTGTTTATGACAAGCCAATGGTTTACTATCCCTTACAAACCTTAATAGAGGCAGGAATAAAAAACATAATGATAGTTTCTGGAAGAGGTCATGCAGGACATTTTGTAAATCTTCTTGGAAGTGGAAAAGAATTTGGGGTTAAATTAAGTTATGAAGTTCAGGAAGAAGCAGGAGGCATAGCTCAAGCATTATCATTAGCAGAAGATTTTGCTGACAATGAATCAATAGTTGTTATTTTAGGAGATAATATCTTTGAAGATAATATTAAAGATTATATTGAAGAACAAGAAGGATGTAAAATTTTTCTCAAGGAAGTTGAGTTAGAAGCTGCAAAAAGATTTGGATGTGCATTAGTAGAAAATGGAAAAGTAACATATGTTGAAGAAAAACCTCTGCATCCTAAATCAAATTTAGCAATGACTGGCTTGTATATGTTTGACTCAAAAGTATTTGATATTATTAGAACCTTAAATCCAAGTGCACGAGGAGAACTAGAAATTACAGATGCTATAGATTGTTATGTTCAAAAAAGAGCTTGTTATTATGAGATTATAAAAGGTTTCTGGAGTGATGCAGGAACATTTGAAAGCTTGTTTAAGGCCAGTACTTTAATAAGAAGAAAAAATAACCCTTTACAATCAGACTTGGCTTCAGACGTTCATATTGAAAGAATTTATGAAATGATAAGAGCTCAGAAAGAGCTATTAAAGGAAATAATGGAAAAAATAGAAAATAATTTAGGAAAAGAAGATAACTACATAAAGAAAGAAATTGAAAGAAGAATTGAGAAAATAGATTATGGAGAGTATTTGTGAACAAGTAAATACTATTAAATTAAATATCTTTTTCAAGTTCCTCTAGAGCAACCACTCTTTTTTTAAAAGATTGTATTTCTTTCCATTGTTGTTCTCTTCCAAGCAAACCTAACTCGATAAAATAATGGATAAGGGCAGCTCTTATTGCTTCTGATTTACTACTAAATAAACCTTGTTTAATAAGTTCTTCAAGCAATTCAGCTTCTTTGCCTTTAAATTTTAAAGTTAAATTTGTTTCCATTTTATAGAATATTACTATCAAATCAATAGTATTTTTATATTTTTTGGTGATTAAAAATTTATTATGTCACTTTTAAATAAAAGTAACAGAATAAAAGTTTAAATACTCTATTTTATTATAAGAATTATGGAAACAAAACAAAAAACAAAACTTCCAGAATTTCAAGGAAAACCTTTAATAAAAATTCCAGAAGATATTCCTCAAGCAGATTTTTTGAGAGGAGATTTTGGAAAAGCAGTTTTAGAAGAATATAATGCAAGAGTTAAAGAAGATTATCATGATAATGATAATTTAAAAGTTTTAAAATATAATGAAGAACAAGATGTTGTAACTGGAACAAATTCTTTTACAACAACTTTAATAAATAAAATTATTGCTGAACAAGGACATACAGCTACTCAAGCAGAGCTTGAAAGAATTATAGCGTTAAATAGACCTGATTTAAATTTACAAGGGCATTATGAGGACACTGGATTAGTTTTAAGGTCAAATGAAGAACCTAATTTATATTTAGCAAATGATTTAATTGCTCAATTAGGAAATATAGAACTTCCTGTTATGATTCCTTTAAAAAATCTAGAATTAAGAAATGATGATAATTCTCCTTATGGATTAGCGTTTAATATTATAGGAGAGACTATTTATGCTCCAATTTTAAATCTTGATTCAGGATATTTTTCTTCTGAAGACATTGATGAAGAAACAGGATTACCCAAAAAAATTAGGAAGAGGAAGTGGATATTTTTATACAAGAAAGAAAGGTTTGTCGAGGTTGTTTCTGAGCGGGTATCTCGACGCTGACGCGGGCTACGAGGATCTGGCTAGCTCCGGCGGTGGTGGTCGGGTGGTTGTTGTAAGCTGAAACAATTTGCATTTTATTCTTATATTAAAATTGTAAATGCAAATTTTTTGCGAAGCCGCGAATTTTTGCGAAGACAATCTTAAAAAAGAACAACGAGCAGGAATTCGCGAAGCGCAAAAAAATTTAGAAGAGTATATTTCACAATTAAGAGTAGAAACAGAGAGGCAAAAAGCAGAAATTGAACAAAGATTTGCAGAATCTCTTAGATATCTACAGACAGGAAAAAAATAAGAATAATGCCTGTTTGGAAATGGTTTATTACAGAGAAATAATTAATGAATAAAATTAATCAACTCATCACCAATCTCTTTCGAACATGTAAACAAAGCTCCTTCTAACCTGCTATGAGGTTTCCATTTTTTGTTTCCTAATTCATTTCCTTGTAAATCCCTACAATCGCCACCCAACTCTCTTGTAAATAAATACATAGCAGGGGGCTCAAAAACTCCTTTTGCAACCATGTTGAAAATTGCATCTGCATTCCCAAAAACAAGATCTAAACACATTGCAGCACTTGAAACTCCTCCTAATAAATGAACCTTGCCTTCTAAATGTTTTACAACATGTTCATTCATAAAATTTAAAAAATCTTCCATTCCTTTAGTAACTCCTTTTTCATAATCAGAACTATAACAATCAACCATTACTTTTGTTTTTTCTGAAAAATCTTTTTTTGCAAATGGCGGGATTTCAATTATTTGTTCATTATATCCGGGATGTTCAATAGTAAAAACCCCTTTATTTTTAACACAATAAACAATTCTTTCTGATATATATTCAGTTATTCCTGCAAAAATAAAATTTTTGTATCTTGGAGCTAATTTATTAGCTATTGTAAGAATAGTCCCGCATCTTGTATTAGGATTTTTAACCATTTGGCTACTTCCATCAATTCCATCATCTAAAACTAGATATTCAGGATTTTCAATAATATCTTGCTGTCCGTGTTCCTCGGTATTAACTCTCCCAGGAAACTTTTCTTCTGTTAAATAATTAATTACCACTTCTTCAGATTCCCAATCTCCTCTAGTTGCTTTATCTTCTCCTTTCCCTTTAGAAACATATTCTGCAATTGTCCCATCTTCAAATAATTTTCTTTGAGTAAAATAAGCTTCTCTTAAAGCATTAACCGCTATCCCAGAAATATCCATCTTTATTTTTTAATAACTTTAATTTCTAATTCCCCTGTTTTAACTCTTTTAGTCATGTCATCTAACAAAGCAATTTTATCTATAGGCACCATGCATACAGACCTAGCAACCCAGTGAGGCGGCCAAATTGCACCAAATCCTTCATAATCTGTTAAAGGTGTACTTTCTCCAATATTTGCAGCAAAATAATGATCTTCACTTCTGTCAAAAATCCAATCACGATAAGTTACAAAAACATATTTTGTTCTGTCTTTTCCTAAAACACAAGAAGGAATTTTTTCATCTAAACCAAATCCTAGGAATCCATTAACATTCCCCTGAAAAACTTCATTTGCTTCTGTCAATATTCTATCAGTATCCTCTTTCCATCTATAAGTCCTCAAATCCATTCTAGACACATATTCATCACTTAAATATAATTTAAGTTCTTCTTTAATTTCTCTTTTAAAAGCTTGTTGAGGGGTTTCTCCGTCATCAATATGTCCGCCAAAAATAGAAACATTTCCAGGCCAATAAAATGGATATTCTCCAGACTTAAATTTATCAGTTTTATGAGAAATATCTACTTCTCTTCCTTGTAGTAAATAACTAAGATTATGTCCTTTTCCACTTGCCAACAAAAGATTAACAGTTACTTGAGTCATTTTTATACTCCAGTAGGAAAACTATAAGGAAACTCGGTTTTCAAATTTATTTTAAGACCTTTTTTCTCTAATGGCTCAAAAAATTTATATTTCATATCATAGAGATAATATGGTCTATTCATAATCTCAAAATAAGCTCCTCCCATTAACTCACCAATATTATCATCTAATAAAATAACTTTTTTAGGATCTTGAGTAGTATAAGTCCTTGGATTCTCATTCAATAATTCTCCTTGATTTAACAATAATTCATCTAAATCCTCTATAGCAAGATAAACAGTTTCAGTATGCTCTTTTTGTCCTTGTATTTCATATTCTCTTATGTGTTCTTGTAATTCTTCTCTAGATTTTTTGAATCTAACAACCCATCCTAATTCCATTTCCAAAGAATGATAAAAGCCAAAAGCTAAAGCATTAGGACTTCCTGTAATTTTTAGCTCATCTTCAGCTAGTCCATAAAATTCTTGTCTATGGATTCTTCGCTCTAGTTGATCTCGTATATTAAATAATCTCTTATCATCCTTAAAACTTTCATCACTACAATTTTCTCTATCAATTAATAAAGAAGCCATGTAACCTCCATTAAAATTCCAGACACCTCCGGCATGTTCTATTTTAGGATTTCTTCTGCTTATTAATAAATAACCATCATTTGTAACAGGAATTACTCCAATTGATAAATTATGAATTGCTTTAGGAGCAAAACTTTTTTCTTTTTTTATTGCCTGCAAAATACCATGAGTTTGAGCATAAGTCATTGCTCCTGCTTCAATATCAAACCTTGATTTACCAGTATTGTCTACCACAAAAGGTTCATGTATTTTCGTTACAACAGGAATCCAAGAGTTTTTCCTTCCTTTTTCAGCTTTAGGCTTCCAAGCTTCTTCAATAAAAGCAGTTAATTCAGGATTGGTTGTTAATGTTTGACCCGTCGGTATAACCCTTACTTCATTTTTATTTCCAAAACTATATACATCAATTTTTCTTTCTAATGTCATTTATTTTTCATTATCTATATGCTTTTAAATATTATTATAATGAAAAATACATGCAACAAGTAATTGATATTGTCTTACTACCTCCAAAAGATATAACTGATAAAATCATTGAATTAAATCATTCGTTAAAGAGAGATTCTAATAATCCTCGGATAGTTTTAGGAGAATATTGTCTTCCACATATCTCTTTACTTATTGGAATAGTTCCTATTAAATATATTCCTATTATAAAAGCATCATTAAATTACATTTCACAAACCTTTAAACCACCTAATTTAGAATTTACAAATATTGATTATGGAGACCTTCAAACAAAAAATCAGAAATTAAAAATTGCAGGATTTGCTTTAAAAAGTTCGCAAGAATTAATTGAGTTACATGAAAAATTAATTCAAGAAACAAAGCGTTATTTAATTGATGCAGAAATTACCAAAGATATGTTTTTTAATCCAGAAGAAATTGACGAAGAAGATACTCCTTGGATTTTTGATTATATACGAAATTTTATAAAAAATTCCAGTTATGATAAATTTGCTCCTCACATAACTATTGGAGATGGAGAGCTTGAAAAAGCTCTTGAACAAGAATTAAATTTTCCTATTTCTTTTACAGCATCGCGATTAGCGTTATGTCATTTAGGAAATTATTGTACGTGTAGGAAAGTTTTGTATGAAGTTAGATTGAGAGGAAAATAATATATACTTAACTACATAAAAATTTAGAAAACGAAGTATATGTACTATGATTATGGTAAACACTCGAGATTACACTTCGGCACTTATTGATATCACAGATGATGGTCCTGGTAAAGAAAACTGGTTTCAACTTGGAGATTATATGAAAGCTCTGAAATTTGAAGCAAGAGACAGGAATGTACCATATCATCAAGTTTTGGAAGAAAGAGCTTCTCAAATTTCACGTAATTTAAGAACTGTATTTGGTAGATGGATAGAACAACATAATAGAGAATTTGAAGAATTAATGAAAATGGATGAAGTTGATGAAAAAAATTTAAAAGATCTCTTTATGAGGGAACTCAACAAGTTTATGGAGCATTTGGCTTTCCAACTTTGATGGCATTAGACGCTATTAAAAGGGAAGATTGGACTAATCTTGAAGAAACAATTAAATTATTTTGATAGGGGTTATGTCTAATTATCCCAATAAAACTCTATTGTCTTTCTTAATCCTTCCTCAAAACTAATTCTTGGAATCCATCTTGTATCATTTCTGAATCTAGTAGAGTCAGCAACAAAATCTCTTTTGTTTATTTTATGAGTTTCAACATCGTTAAATTGTATTTCAACTTTTTTCCCTTTTTCCTCAATTATTTTTTTTATTTTTTCAACAACTTCTAAAAATGTTTTACCTTCACCTGATCCAAGAACATATACTTTTCCATTTGTATTTTCTGATTCAGCAGCTATAATAAATGCATCTATGAAATTTCCAACATAACTATAATCCCTTATAAAATCTCCTTTTCCATAAACAGTTAAAGGTTCTCCTCGTAAAGCTTTTCCAATCATAAAATTTAATACACCTCTATTCGGATTATCGATTTTCTGATACTCCCCAAAAACATTTGCAAGTCTTAAAACACAAAACTTAATATTAAAATTTTCATAATAAACTTTTAAATATTTTTCAGCAAGTAATTTGTTTGCATCATATACGCTTAAAGGTAACTCTAATGCAAGTTCATTGCTAGGAATTTTTTCAGGAATTCCTATAACTGTTACAGTACTTGCGAAAATTATTTTTATATTTTTGTTAGCTTCTTTGCAACATTCAAGAATAGTTAATAATCCTATAATATCATTTCTAACATCTTCTAATGGCTTTTCCATAGATTTTTTTAGATCAGTTTGCCAGGCAAAATGAAACAAATAATTTTTATCCTTTAATACTTCTTTGACAAGTTCTTTATCTAATAAGTCTCCTTCAATTATCTCAAATTTATCAAGAATATCCTTGATTCTAGACAAATCTGTTTTTGGTTTTATAAACAAAGTTATTTCATTATCTTCAATCAATCTTCTTGTTAGATTACTTCCTAAAAATCCAGCTCCTCCAGTTATAAGGATTTTTTTATTATTCAATTTGCGCTCCGTTTCAAGCAAATTGAAATACTTGAAAATTGAAAATTTTCATTGTTTTTCATTGAAAATTGAATTTTCAATTATATTTAAGAATATATATAAAAATAAGATTAAACAAAAGCTTTAAATATATTATATGCAATGCATGTATTATGGAAGATGTAACTATGTCCTTTAGAGTTAAAAAGGATATTTATAATCAAATGAAACTACATGATGAGATTAATTGGAGTGCTGTTATTAGAAAGGCAGTTATTGAAAAGATGAAACACAAAGAAAATAAAATTAATGAAGAAGTTGCAAGAGAGGTATTAGATAGCATTAGGAAGATTAGAGAGTCTAAAGTTTTTGATAAGGGAAAGAACTCTACAGAGCTTATTCGAGAATGGAGAGACAAAAGAAGGTAGTTGACACTTCAGTTATTGTCAAATGTTTTTTACAAGAAGATAAAACTGATAAAGCAGTTACATTAATTGAGAATCATCTTATGAATAATATAGAAATAGTAGTTCCTGAATTATTTTTTCTAGAAGTTTTAAATACACTCAGATATAAAGAAAAGGATGAGAATAAATTAAATGAAACAATTAAGATTTTATTGAATGCTAAATTTTTAATTGTACCCTTAAATCAATTTATTTTAGAAAGATCTCTAGAAATATCATTACAATATGATTTATCAATATATGATGCTCTGTATGCAGCACTGTCTCAAATTCATGGTTGCTCATTAGTTACAGAAGATAAAAAATTAAAAAAATTTCCTTCTGCTGTTGCTTTATGAGATCCAATAGAAATATCATCTTTATTCATTTTCATTAACTAGCCTTCTTGCTAGATTACTTCCTAAAAATCCAGCTCCTCCAGTTATAAGGATTTTTTTATTTTGCATTTTCTGTTTTCTCCATTAGAAATAAAGAGTTGAAATGTTTAAATTCATTATGGTGCGTAAATCTCTTTATTATTAATTATATTTAAGAATTTAGAAGCTTTAGCATATTTAGTAAATTAAATTCTCAAAAAAGAACTATCATGTAACTTTTTGATAATAGTAACATACAGAAATACTTAAATACTCTGAATTATTAAAATAAATATGAAAACACAATCTAAAAATTATTCTCCAAAAATAGAAAAAATTCCTAAAGTTTGGATTCCAGATCGCAAACTTTGGGTTGCTAAAGGAATAGCATTTGCTTATCCCTCATTTGGCCCAAATAATTATCAAAATCTTGGAAAAGAAATTTTATCAAAAGGATTAAAACTTCCAGGAAAAGAATATACTTCTTTATTGCATGCAGCTTATTGTTCAGAGCTAAAAGATGAACCAGAATTTGAAGATGTTAGAGGAATAATGAGAAATATATGGCTGTATGCTTTTTTGCAGGATTTTTGGGCTGATAATGGAGTGTATGTTATTGATGATGAATATGCGAGAGGAAGAAGCGAGACAATAACAATTAAAGGTTTAGAAGAAAGATTAAGAGGTGGAAAAGAAATTAAGGGAACAAACGTAAGAATAAGCAATGATAAAAAAGTTAGGTTTGCTCCAAAAGAAAGTGATAATTATAGATTGGGAGAACAAACTCCTGAACAATTAGCTAGAAATTATATTGTTATTGCACAATATTTAAAAGAAGGAGCAGAGCAATTAGCAGAAGTTTCAGCTTCTGATACATTTAGATCTAATCCTTATGTTTATGGTTTAGATATTGTTGAAGGACAAAATCTTGGATTAAGAGTTTCTGCGCTTGGCGGCTATGATGGCTGGTTGCATGTCTATGGCGACTTTGGTGACGGCGGCAGGTACAGCCATTCGTTTGGGGTATTGAAATAAACTGAAACAATTTGCATTTGATTTCTCTATTAAAATTTGCAAATACAAATTGTTTGCGAAGTCGCGCGCCGATTTTTTTTAGAAGGTTTTATTAATATTAGATAATTTTTATTTCTGTCTTAGGGAGAGACAGCTGTCAAGACTAATGATTTTACATAGAAATCCTCAATAATTTTATCAGAATATTATTAAAATATTAATTAGAAAATTTTTTACATCCCAGAAAGAGAAATCTTTAAATAATTATACAGTTTATACATGTTATGATAGAGCTAAAATCCAAATTAAGGAAATGGGGAAATTCTTTTGGCATAGTTGTGCCTCAAAAAGCTATAGAAGAAGAAAACATCAAAGAAGGAGATGAAATAACTGTTTTATTAGGAAAGAAGAAACCAAACCTAAGAAAACTTTTCGGCGCCCATAAATTTAAAGAGCCAGTTGAGGAAATTATGAAAAAAATTGATAAAGAATTATACGATGACTGAACCCACTTTTCTTTTTGATACCTATGCTTTAATTGAGATTTTTAATAAAAACCCAAATTATGAAAGATATATTGATGTAGAATCGGTAATAAACGAATTTATATTTGCAGAATATTGTTATAAACTAAACTTTTCCTAGAGAAAATCGAAGATATAGAAGAATATATCAAAGAGATAATTCCTGCTATTATTAAACCTAACAATGAGACAATAAAAAAAGCCATGAAATTTAGAGTAATGAATAAAAATAAAAATATGTCTATGACTGATTGCATTTCTTATATGCAGGCTAAAGAACTAGGAATAAAATTCCTAACCGGTGATAAAGAATTTGAAGACCTGGAAAATGTAGAATTTATTAAGAAATAGAACCATTTTTTATCCCTTTAAACAATTCAATAGTCTCTCTCATATGTTGTTCTAAATTATCATTATAAGTAAAACCTAGTTTTCTTATTTTTTCATCAGAAACATGATAGGGTTTTTGATTTAATAAAGGGCTTTTAGTTATTTCAATTTTTACTGGGATTATTTTCTTTATTGTTTCTAAAATTTCCTGCATTTCATAATTTTTTGTAACAATATTATAAACTTCTCCTGGTTCTCCGTTAGTTTCAAAAAATTTATAGGCATTAATACAATCATTTAATCCTAGATAAGGTCTCTTGCTGTTAATAGCAGAATCCCAAACTGTTAATGGTTTGTTTAAAGCAGCTAAATAGCAAAATTTATTTATGGCTGTATGGAATCTCATACCTATGCTAGTTCCAAAAATAGTGCCTTTTCTTAAAATAATGACGGGAAAACCTGTATGTTTTCCTATT
>JAGVWY010000025.1 GCA_018304055.1 Candidatus Pacearchaeota archaeon | reverse complement strand
CCTCTTTTATTTTACCGTCGGCAAAATATTAAATTTAATTAATATATAGACGATGAACTAATATTTATATTTTACTAATTATGCCACAGCCTCTTTAGTGTGTGGTAAAAAACAAGGACTTTATGATATCAAACATTTTTTCCTTAGTAATGATTGATAAGCTAAAATATACATTCCTGCATTCCAGCCCTGCACACTTTTTGCTTCTGCTTCTGTATTTCCTTCCCTTCCTGTCTTGCCATTTAACCATTCACTGAAATTATATTTAAGATTTGCTTCAGCTAGTTTTTCTAATTGATATTCTGCTTCTTTAAATTTTTTTTGTTTGATTAAAGCAAGAATATAAAATCCTCCAATATATGTCCAAATGCCTGCATTTAAATAATTATAAGGGATTGAATTGCTATCAAGATAATAATCCTGCCAGTGTTTTGATTGCTTTGTTATTGGAGGAAAGATGGATTTTATTGGATAAGGTTCATTTATTTTATTTTTTTTAATATATCCTAGAATTTTTTCTGATTGTTGTTTATCAGAAAGGCTAAAAATAATAGCAAGAAGATTTCCAAGTGAATCAAACCAATCACTTTTTTCTCTAAATGATCCATGATTTTTCCATCTGAAAGAAAGATAATAATTTTTATCCCACAGCCGAATATCAGAAGTATTATTAACTGCTAGTTTTAATTTTTCTGATTCTTGTTTTTTATTCATTAAAATTAAAACTTTATACCATAGCGCTTGTGTGTTAATAGTATATCCATAGCGATGAGGAAAAGCGTCTTGCCAGTCAGTGGTTGGCAATTGCGCTAACATTCCATTTTCTCCAATATCCTGATGCAATAACCAATTAAATGCTTTTTGTATTTTATCTTTTTCTTTATCATACAAAGTCGAATCATTAAATTTTTTTTTGTAATTCAAATATCCTATAATAAACCATAATGAAGAATCAATTGATTGAAAATCAACATGATGATTTCTAATAGAAAATTTATCCACGGCGTTTGGAATTTGTCCTTTTTCAGATTGATATTTTCCTAACGTCAACAATGATTGTTTGATTGTATCTTTAAAATAAGGAAAGAAAGACGCTCCTAAGGAAATAATCATTGCATCTCTTGCAAATACCATGTTATATCCTGGATATGCTGCATGAAATCCATGAGGTGTTGAGCATTTTTTCAGCACCTCAATCGCAGCATCATAGGCCTCTTTTATCATTGATTAAAATAGATAAGTTAGTTTAAATTGTTTTTGCTGTGAGCCTTCACTTAAGAAAGACTTAAAAACTCTTTTCTATTAATAAAATCAGAAAAGATGGTGTTAGATGACAAGTGAAAATTGTATTTTGTTTATGAGCACATTCCCTCCTCGAGAATGTGGTATCGCAACCTTTACAAAAGATTTAATTAAAGCTATCGACGACAAATACCATCCTTCTATCAAAAGCCTTGTTCTTGCTATGAACAGAAATGGTATTAATACCTACAATTATACTAAGAAAGTAGGATTTCAGTTAAATGATGCTGATCTTGATCATTATATACAACTAGCTAAGAAAATAAACAGAATAGACAAAGTAAAGCTTGTTAATATCCAGCATGAGTTTGGCATTTTTGGAGGCGAACATGGAAGCTATTTAAATGCATTCTTGGAAATTCTTGAGAAACCCGCTGTTATAACATTCCACTCTATTCTTCCTATTCCAGACATTCAGCTTAAAAAAACAGTGCAATCTATCTCGAGAAGAGTTAATGCTCTCATTGTAATGAGCAAACTTGGCAAGGACATCTTAAGAAAAGTTTACGGAATCAAAAAAGATATTCATGTTATTCCGCATGGCATTCCTTACACAAGTTTTGACGACGGAGAAAAAGAAAAGAAATATTTAGGTTATAAAGACAAATTAATATTGTGTTCTTTTGGGATGATGAGTTCTGGAAAAGGTTACGAGGAAGTTATCAAAGCTCTTCCGAAGGTTATTGAAAAATTTCCAAACATTATCTATTTAATCGTCGGAGAGACTCATCCAGTGGTAAGAAAAATTGAGGGAGAAAAATACAGAAATTTCCTTGAAAAAAAGATTAAAGAACTTGGTTTGGAAAACTACGTTAAATTTTATAACAAATATGTTACATTAGATGAAATTGTTATGTATCTTAAAGCGTGCGATATCTATATTTCTTCTGGTTCTAATCCACATCAAATTACATCAGGAACGCTTTCATACGCCTTAGGTTGTGGAAGACCAGTTATTTCAACTTCTTTCCTTCATGCATTAGAAGATATAACTTCTGATAAAGGCATATTAGTCAAGTTTAGGAATCCGAAATCTTTTTCTGATGCTATAATAAAATTATTATCACGGCCAGATTTAAGAAAAAGAATGTGTTTAAATGCCTATCATACTACGCGAAATAGAATCTGGGAGAATGTAGCATCAGAATATGTTAAGATATTCAGAAGATATATTGATTTACGTGAAGGTTACCCTGAAAAACTTCCTAAAATTAAGCTTAATCATCTCTTTAGTTTGACAGATAACTTTGGAATAATTCAATTTGCCAATAATACTGCTCCTGATTTTTCTTCTGGTTATACTTTGGATGATGTCTCAAGAGCGTTAATGGCAATAACAATGTATTATGAGAAAACTAAAAATCCTAAATTATTAAACGTTATAAGAACTTATTTTAATTTTATTAAATATATAGAGGAAGAAGGAAAGTTTTACAATTTTGTCAACCATAAAAAAGAAATTGATAAAGAACATTGGAGCCAAGATGCTCAAGGAAGGGCTATTCTGGCGTTAGGATATATAAGCTCTTTAGAAAATATGCCTCCAGACATTAAACTAAACGCATTACAATTAATTGAAAGATCCTCGGGGATTAATCAAAGAATGACTTATCCAAGAGCAATGTGCTTTACCTTAATTGGCTATCATTATCATAATACAAAAAATGTATCTGAAACAAATGAAGCTTTAATAAAAGATTTATCAGATAAATTAACAAGACTCTATTCAGAGAACTCAAGTAAAGAATGGCGCTGGTTTGAAAAATATCTAACCTATGATAATAGCAAATTTCCAGAAGCTTTGTTTTATTCTTATTTATCCAATGGAAATAAATATTATTTGTCTGTTGCTCAAGATTCTCTTGATTTTCTTATTTCTGTTTGTTTTCAGAAAGATATTTTTTGTCCGATAGGGCAACGAGGATGGTATTCTAAAGATGGTAAAAGAGCATATTTTGATCAGCAACCTGTGGAAGCCGGTTCTATGGTTCAAGCATTAATAACTGCTTATAAATCTACAAATGATGAAAAATATTTAAACAAAGCCATAAAAGCTTTTAGTTGGTTTTTAGGAAGAAACATGACTAACCATTCCCTTTACAATCCGTTTACTGGAGGTTGCTATGATGGTTTAGGCAGCGAGACCATTAATATAAATCAAGGCGCTGAATCAACCATCTCTTATTTATTAGCTCGATTGCATCTTGATGAACATTTTAAGAAGGCTTTAATTAAAAATTTATAATATCTGAAAACTAAATTCCAACATATTTATAATAAGTCAGACAGAAGTGGGCACTATATTTTATATGTCGTCCTTTGAAGAATCTGTAGTTATTTCTTCTCCTTTTTTAATGTCTCTTAATGCTACATCAAATTGTTTCTTCAGATTTTGAACCGTGTTAGGATTTGAAGAGTGATTAACATATCTGGCTGGAGAAGGATAAAGATAGATTTGTCCCCAATGCCTATGCGTAAATTGCTTCTCTGATTTTGGTAATTTTTTATACTCTTCTTCTGTTAAAGGTTTAAGATTATATTTTATAACAACTTCACCATTTTTGAAATCTTTATTAGCAAAAACTCCTTTGTCTAATTGTCCAATTTTAGAGTTTTTTAAGATTAGGTCTTTCATAAATAATTCAATAGAACAATACTAAAAAACCTTTCTTTCTAATACATTCTAGTATATCAGACCTTTCAAACCACTAAAGAAATATAGTGGACACTCTGGTAGCTATATTTATAATCTGCTGCTACAAAAAGGGCAGTATATTACTTTTCAGCCATAAGATAGAATAACTCCCACCCTAAGTAAAACTTGTTTCCTTCTTTCCACCATTCAAGAGTTTTCTTAGCATGTTCAAAAGATTCTTGCGGAGAACATTTAGCATTATGAATAGTATGAAGAAACTGTTGAGCTTGTTTTTCACTCTCAAATTCCCATGGAACTTTTTCTATTTTGAACTTAACATTCCTGAAACCTGCCTTTGAACATAGTTCTCTAGCTAACCTTTCAGTTAAGAAATCATGCGGATGTCCCAAGGGAGCGCAGTCTATTGGATTGTCAATTGAATCAAAATGTCTCTGTGAAGGTGTTCCCTGAGCAACATCTCCAATTATCAATTTACCTTCTTTCTTTAGAATCCGATAAAATTCTTTTATTGCCTTTTCTCTTCCATTTGTTCCGGTTTCATTTGACCTATCGTCATAATGATGCAAAGTCGCGATACTTGAAACTTTATCTACACTCTCATTAGATAATTCAAAATCATAATCAATATTTTGATGGATTGTGGTAATTGGCAGACCGTTCTTATTGTGGTTGTTTACAAAATCTAGGTTGGATTTCTGATAATCATAAGTTATAATTCTTCCGTTCTTTCCTACCTTACAAGCTAATGCAAAAGTAAGATAACCGTTACCTGTACCAACTTCCGCAATAGTTTCTCCATTTTGAGGATTGGTTAACTCTAGCTGTCTAGTTAATTCTCTTATTCGAACCTTGGGAAACTTACTATTGGCTACTCTATAGTTCTCCCATCGTTCTCCCATCCCTGAAACTTTTTGCGCTTTCATAAAAAGTTAGATAAAACTTATCTAATAAGAAATAATCCACCAAAATGGATGACAGTAGGAAGAGTTAAATAGGTAAAAAATTTCCTATTTCCATGGATTTAGTAGTGCCTTTGAAAGAATATGGTTTAACCGATAAAGAAATCGGAGTCTATTTAGAATTACTGCCCTTGGGAACTATAAACTTACAAGAAATTGCTAAGCGCCTTGAAGTTACTTGCTTTACTGCCACTGAACCAGAAAAGTTTCTTGATAATTTAGATGAGAAAAAAAGATTGATTGAGGGAATCTTACCAAAACTTAAGGAATTACAAGAAGACCAAAAACAATCTTCAAATGTTCAGATTTATGAGGGATTCAAAGGAATTTTTACTATTCTTAGCGATGTATTCAAAATAAAACAACAAACATACTATTTTGGAGGTTATAAAAAATCACTAGACATATTGAAGCATTTACCAGACCAAGCTAGACTTATTAGGGTTGATAGAAACATTCCTGCTAAAGTAGTCATTGATCCAACAGACGAACCTCTTTTTCATACTCCTAAATATAAGAAACTTACAGAACTTCGTTTCCTGCCTTCTTTAGAAGATTTTCCTGCAATGATTTTTATTTATGGAAATAAAGTGGCTATGTTTACAGTGAGAGGAGATTTAATAGGAGTTATAATTGAGAATAAACAGTTCTCAGAGGCTATGAAAATTGTATTTGATATGTATTGGAGTCAAGCAAAAAGTGCTAAACTGTAAATTTTAATATAGTGCTACAAACGTAGCAACAAATTTATAAATTGTTCTAAAAAAGTTACAATAAATTATTTTTTACTCATTCACAACAAACCATTTTCCTTCACTAATTACTTCTATTTTATCATCAACAACTTTCAAAGCAGATTCGTCGTCAAGAGCATAGACAGGTTTATTTATCTCCCTACATACTTCTTCGATATTTTCTTTTCTCATTTTTTTGAACCATTCCGAATTTAAATGAGGCAGAAAATAAAAATCTACAAATCCTAGCCCCTTCATTTCTTCAGTTTCTAACATGTCTTCTCCATATATTTGTTGGGATAATTTCAGTCTCAAATCAGGATTAGTAACCATACTTCCAGCACTTACTCCAACATAGACTTTATCTTTTAACAAACTTGGTAATAGTTTGGTTAAACCACTTTTGTTTAACCATCTCATCAGATGATAAGTATTTCCCCCTTCAAAAAATAAAACATCTGACCTTTCTAAACTTGGTTTCCATGTCTTTTCATCAACCGCTGAAATATCGGTAATTTCAATAGACTTGAAGTTTTGCTTTTTTAAGTTTAACAAATCATTAATAAACCAATCTTTATCTCCTGATTCAAGATTACTTGCTGTGGGGATAAAAACAAGAGTAGTATCTTCTGGTTTTTTACCTGTTAAATCAAACAAAGCATTAGCTATTGAGTCGTTTGTGAGTCCACTTGAGGTCAATAATAATTTCATATTCTGTAAAGTAAAATACCCCATATAAATTTATAGGTTAATAATTTACCAGAAAATTCTTCTCAAGTTCCAATAATTTATCGTAAAAAATCTAGGGTAAATTTATAATTTAGTATAAAAATTTTATATTAAATTAACTTTTTGAGTTTAACTTAGTTATAGAGAGTTTACCATTTTTTTAAAACAATTGTTAAACGCCCCAACCGAATTGCGAACTTGGAGTTTATAATTGTCTTAATAAATTAACAATATATTTAATTACTATAATTAATATTATATAGGAATGAGAAAGAAAGATAAGAAAAGCAATAAAGATGAAAAATCTAAATCAATGCCAGTTTATCTTATTATAACTGCTATTCTTTTTTTAATTGCAGCAATATATTTAATTTATGTAGGTGCATCAGTATGGTACAAATACTATCTCCATCCTCCATCCGCTGAATCTTCAGAGTTAGTAAATAAATTAATTGCTTGGATTGGTCTATTTCCAGCTTTAATTATAGGGTCTTTTATGATAATCTCAGATATTTTTCTATTGAAAAGAAAGAACTGGGCAAGATGGGTGATAGGTATATTTTCTTTAATTGTTGGTTTATTTAATCTTCTTGGAGTTTTTGCGAACTGGCTACGTTTACCTTATGCAGTAATCTGGCTTACAATGGGAGTTTATCTTTTAGCGAACAAAAGAGTGAAAGACTTATTTATTTCCTAAAAGATAAGAGAATCGAACTTTAAGTTTAATTTATCACCGAAAAACACCCCATATTTCTAACCTCTAAAAAACAAAATCAAAAGTTAAACTCCAACTTTAGCTTACGGTCAGGGAGCTGAACTTAATTTAACCTAAAAATAGTTTAGAATATTCCTAAATTAGTATAAAATTCTTAAACTGTCTTTATAATTTAGTGTCCAAAAAGGGGCACATCATCTAAAGAACACGATTTGTAGATTAAAAAATATTCCTATAAGTTTATAATTACAGATTATCTATAATAGAATTAACCTGTTCTTGTATTTCAGATATATTTTTATTTTCTACAATTTCTTTTAATTCATTGTCTATGTTTTGATTTAAATAATCTACAAGATATTGTCTAAGGTCTATTTCTTTTTCAAACGGGATTGTAATGGAAATTATCTTCTTTATTTTTATCTCCCCCTTTATAATAACATAGGTTTTTTCTTCTAACAATAAGTTTTTTGCAGTTTCTATATTCGGATTCCATTCTATCTCTTGGTAAAAAGGAACAATAGAAGTTTGTTGTTTTTTTAATTCAAATGAAGGAATTTCTCCAGAACTTATCTTTTCTTCTGTTTCTTTCAGAAAAATGTCATAGGTTACTGATTCTACGGGAATAGTAATCTTGCTAGGATTATCTACAGTTATCTCTCCTTGAATAGTATATTGCATATCACTTTTGATGCTATTAACCTCAAATTTTTTTATTGAAATATCTCTTACATCTTTAAGATAAAACACTGCTATGCCTAGAATAGCTACTCCAACGATAAGTGTAATAAAAAGATATTTCATGTTTGCTTTAATAATTTTTAAATTGTTACGTTAATTTCCAGTGAAACATTTGTAGAACTATTACCTATATCAATCGTATTATTACTTTGATTAGATTCTGGTAAGGTTGCATTTGTTTCATTTCCGGTTGTTTCATTTGCTGGAGGTTCAGGGACGGTCTCGTTTATAGGCGGAGCAGTCTCATTAGAGGTTTCATTAGATGGTGTTTCTGGTTCATTCTCGAAAAACAAGAAAGCCCACCACGGAACTTTTATATTTATGACCTCGCCAGTTTCAGCATCTATCTCACTTTCTATTTTTTGTATCATTTTAAATATCCCTAGAAATCTTCCAGTTTTGTTTGCTTTAATATGATACACTACTTTTGGAATATTTTTATGAATCTTTTCTTTAAGTTCAACTGAAAAGTTCTGTGCTTCTAATCTTTCTCTAGCTATTTCTGCTGCTCTGTCAGGAAGAACCTTTATAATAGCCTCATCTCCTGTTGAAAGTTTTGCTTTGATTTGTGTCTGATTATCTTTGAATTCTTCTTTAATATCTAATTTAGTTTTAACTTCAATTTCACCACCTGTTTTTTCTGTAATTTTTATTCTCCTCTTAATTTCTCCGTTTTCTTCTTCAATTTTAATATCAATTTTAACTTCTCTTACAATTCCATTTTCATCAACAATTTTTGTTTTTTCCTTTATTCTTGTTTTTGTTTTGTTGCCTTCACTTTCTTCCTCTTTTTCTATCTCTGTTTCAGATTCTTTATCATCCTTGTCTTCATCATCTTCCCTTTTTCCTTCCCCTTCCTTATCATCTTTATCCTCTGATGAACTTTTATCTTCCTTATTTTTGTTTTCTTTGTTATCTGAATTTCCTGAATCAGATTTAGAATCAGAAGATTTTGAATCTTTTGAACCAGAATCAGATGAATCAGAATTTCCGTTAGAATCTCCGTCTGATCCACTATCAGCTAAAATAAATGGAGAATGAAATATCAATCCTATAACTAATAATACAATAACTGAAAATATAACCGCTTTTTTCATTGAGTATAAAAGTTAAACCTTGTTTAAAAACTTTCCCATTTTTAAATGAAGATTTAAAAACATAGGAATTATTTCTTTTGAATGATTAAAGAAGATATAGAAAAATACGAGAAAGCAGGAAAAATAGCAAAAGAAGTTAGAGACTATGCAAGAGAAATCGTTAAGCCAGGAATGATTTTGTTAGAGATTGCGAAAAAAATAGAAGACAAGATTTATTCTTTAAATGCTTCTCCTGCCTTTCCAGTTAATCTTTCTATTGATGAAATAGCTGCACATTATCATCCTAACATTGACGATAAAACCATGGCAAAAGGCTTGTTAAAAATAGACATTGGCATTCATATAGATGGTTTTATTGCAGATACTGCATTAACCTTGGACTTAACTCAAGATAGAATACATAAAAAGCTTATAGAAGCGACTGAATTAGCGTTAGATAATGCTTTAAAGAGCTTAGCTAAAAATCCATCTCTTCATGAAATTGGTTCTATTATTCAGGAGACAATAGAATCAAAGGGCTTTTCTCCTATTATCAATCTTTCAGGTCATTCAATAGAAAAATATGAAATTCATGCTGGACTTACTATTCCTAACTATGGAAATAACAATAACCAGAAATTAACTGATGGTGTTTATGCCATAGAACCATTCGCAACAACTGGCGAGGGAAAAATATATGAAGGGAATCCAGGAAACATTTATTCAATAATAAACATGAAAAATACACGCTCTCCTCACACAAGAAAAATGCTGGATTATTTTTATAAAAAATACCAAACCCTGCCATTTTCATTGCGCGAAGCTCAAGAAAAATTTGGAGTTCTAGCACGACTATCTCTCAAGGAACTTGAAACAAGTAAGATTATTCAGTCTTATGCTCAATTAATAGAAAGCTCAAAAAAACCAGTTGCCCAAGCAGAACATACTTTTATTAAGTCAGATAATTCTATCATAATAATAACAAAGTAATATGGTTACTAAAAAAATAAAAAAAGAGGTTGAAAGTAAAAAACCAGCCATTATACTTGTATTTACATTAGCAATGGCTTACTTTATTTTTTGGATTATATCCTTTTTCATTTTATCTAATAAGAATGAGTCTTTACAATTACTTGTCAATCTCATGTCACTATTATCATTATTCTCAATTATTTTTGCTATAATCTATATAGCTTTGTCTATTCTTATTGATTCAGGAGAACCAGATTTAATAGTTAGATGATTATTTTACTTTAATAAATTTCCTTGATAAATCCTTGTTTTTTGGAATAACAATTTTTAATACACCATTTTTGTATTCTGCGTTAATATTCTCAACATCCGCATCTTGAGGTAGATTACATTTTCGATAAAATCCCACATATTTTCTTATGTATCCATAACTTTCTTCATTAGTTTTTTTAACTTCTTGGTTTTTTTCTGCCTTGATTAACAATTTGTTTCCGTCTACAAGCTGAACATTAATCTCTTCTTTGTTTACTCCAGGAATTTCTAATGAAATTGTATATTCTTTTTCTGTTTCATGAAAATCTGCAGACGCTCTTCTATAATTTAATAATTCTGAATCAAAATCTCTTTTTGGAAATTCTTGAACTCTAAAAGTTCTGTTGATTGCTCTTCTGATCCTTCTAATCTCGTCCATAAAAGTATCTTCCCACATTTTTCTTATTATTCAAAATTATAATTTAATTTTATTTAATTTAACCCAGATAAGCGCCTTGAGCTTTCGCTTCTAATGCTGCCTTTGCAGATCGCAAATAGTCTGTTTCTATTTTTCTGTATCTATCCATATCTGCTTTTGTAACTGATTGCCCAACTTTTTTTAACGCTTCTTCAAAATGCTTCATTTTAACTTCTTTTGAATTTATGTTTTCTCTCAATGAAAGCATTGCAGCTTCTCTCACAAACGATTCAAGATCAGCTCCCACATGTCCTTCAGTAATAGAAGCCAAATAATAAATTAATTTTTCTTTATCTGATAGCTCTTTAAAATTTACCTTGTTAACTTTAATGTTGTTAAATTTTCTTTCTAATTCTATAACCTCATCTTTACCTAAGATTATAGGCATATTTTTTGTATGGACTTTTAATATTTCTTCTCTTCCTTCTTTGTCAGGAACTCCCACTAATAATATCCTATCAAATCTTCCTGGTCTTAATAAAGCGCTATCAAGCATATCAGGTCTATTTGTTGCTCCAATAACAATAACATTCGATAAATCCTCAATGCCGTCCATTTCTGCTAACAACTGGTTTAATACTCTTTCAGTAACTTTTGTTCCATAATCATATCCTCTTTTACTAGCAAGCGCATCAATTTCATCAAAAAATATAATACAAGGGCTTACTTGTCTTGCTCTGTCAAACATTTTTCTTACACCTTCTTCGCTTTTACCAACCCACATGCTTAACAAACTAGGTCCTTTAACTTGTATAAAATTAGCCTCACTTTCTTTTGCAACTGCCTTAGCCAATAAAGTTTTTCCTGTTCCTGGAGGACCATACAATAATATTCCTTTTGGCGCTTTAATTCCTAATCGTACGAATGCTTCTGAATATTTTAAAGGCCACTCAACAGCTTCTCTTAACTCTCGTTTGACTTTGTCTAGTCCTCCTACATCATTCCAGCTAATGTTTGGAGTCTCGACCAAAACCTCTCTCATTGCACTTGGCCTTACTACTTTTAGTGATTCATCAAAATCTGATTTTTTAACTTTAAGGTCTTTTAAAACTTCTTCAGGAATTTCTTCATTTTCTTTTAAATCTAGTTTAGGTAGTACTCTTCTTAAAACAACCATTGCAGCTTCTTTTGCTAAGGCGCTTAGATCAGCTCCTACAAAACCATGAGTAACGCTTGCCAGATAATTTAAATCAACGTCTTTTGTCAACGGCATCCCCCTTGTGTGAATCTTTAAAATTTGAAGTCTGCCATTTTTGTCCGGAACCCTTAGTTCTAATTCTCTATCAAATCTTCCTGGCCTTCTCAATGCAGGATCTATTGAATTGGGTCTATTAGTAGCAGCAATAACAACAACTTTTCCTCTACTCTGCAATCCATCCATCATTGTTAATAACTGTGAAACAACTCTCCTTTCAACTTCTCCTCCTACATCTTCTCTTTGGGGCGCGATTGAGTCTATTTCATCAATGAATATAATAGATGGTGCATTTTTTTCAGCTTCTTCAAAAATATCTCTAATTTTTTTTTCAGATTCTCCGTAGAATTTACTCATTACTTCCGGGCCATTCAGTAAAATAAAATTAGCGTCGGACTCATTCGCAACTGCCTTAGCCAATAAAGTTTTTCCTGTTCCTGGAGGACCATACAATAAAACACCTTTTGGAGGTTCTACTCCTAATCTCTCAAAAACCTCGGGATGTTTCAATGGAAGTTCAACCATTTCTCTAATTTTTTTCACTTCATCTGTTAGACCTCCAATATCTTCATATGTAACCTCTGGGATAGTTTCATCAGAAATTTCAACTGCTTTATTGCTTAAAACAACCTCGGTATTTTCAGTGATGACACATGGAGTATTAGGGTTAGTATTAACAATCACAAATCGTATTTGCTGTATACCTCCTAAATTGCTGAAACCTCCAAATAAATCACTGAAAATGTCATCAAAGCCAAATTCATCATTTATTAATTCTCTTCTTCTCTGAATACTACCAAGAACAAGTATGTCCCCTTTAACAACTGCCCTTCCAAGTAATCCTGGCTTTAAATCTCCTTGTATCCTAATTCCTTTTTGAGAAGGAGCTATAACCGCTCTCTTAGCTTCTCTAATTTCTGCTTTGTTAATAAGTACGCTTTCACCAACACCAGTTCGTGCATTTTTTCTGATAATTCCATCTATTCTTATTATACCCTCGCCAACATCTGCAGGATATGCTTTATCTGCAATAGCCACAGTTTCTCTGTTTCCTTTTACTATTATAACATCTCCTCTTCTTATGCCAAGTTCTCTCATTATCTCAAAATCTATTCGAGCAATACCTCTATATGCATCATCTTGCAATGCTTCTGCAACCCTTAGTTTTATTCCTTTTTGCATTATTGTATTTTTACCTTTTTTATTTTATTTTCATTAACTCCATTTTGAGTTCCATTATGATTACCATTACAACCAAACTCCAAACTCAATCGATTAAATTCTTCAAAACATAATCTTACCATATCATCAACAATTTTTTCATGTTCTTTGATAAAGTTAACAATTTCTTTTGGAATAGAGATAGCATATGAATTCCCGACAAATCTCATCTTAACGTTAAATTCTTTTTTTCTTATATTCATAAAGTCTTTATATTCTTTTTCGTCTTTTGGATGCATAATTCTATTACCGCATTTATCGCATACTATAAACCTTAATAAAAATCCGTTTTTTGTCATTGATATGGATTTCATTTCAGTATCACAGTCTTTACATAAAATTTTGTTGTCAAAGATGTCTGTTGTCATTTTTATTGTTGAACTATTTTTTAAAATATGTTATCAAATCTTCACATCTATTAATTTAATTTCAGAAGTAATATAAGGTTCGCTTTCTGATTTTTTTGTTTCTGTTTTTTTATTTTTTATCATTTTAATATGAAACCCTGAAACAGCCAGTGTCGTGCGAATGCTCGTCTTAGCTCTTCCAGGGGAAAAGAGGTGTTTTGCGCAAAGCTATACACTGAAACGTGTATACTTCACGTGTATACATATAATAGCTACTATTTAAATTTTTCGGTTTACTCTTCTTTCTCTAGGAATTGTATTTATTATTTTCTCGCCAGTTGACTTGCCACAACCAAGAAAATCATTGTTGTTTTTTAATATAGCATATCTTTTATCAGTATTAATATCCAGATCTTCTCCTTTCATCCATATTTCTGTTTGAGTATCCTCTATCCTTAAGATTCCTTTTGTTATGTTATTTTTAAAGAAATGAGTTCCATCAATCGTTAATCGTATGCCGTCTTTTACTATCCGCACAATATACAAACCAGCATTTTCAACTCTTAAATTTTTTTCAATTGCCATAATTTTTTCTGAAGGAAGATTTCCTGAAAAAACTCTTATTTTCTCTTTTCCAAACTGCAACATTCTAAAAGGAATATCAGAAATACCAAATTGCTCATTCAACTTATTTATTATCTTTTTCTTTTCTGAAGATGAAAGGATTTTCATGAATATAAATTGATAAAAGGATTTTTATATGTTACCCTGATAATAAATTTTTATCACAGTTTAGATAAAATTAAAAAAGATACATTTAAATCTTATCTTTTACTATTAAAACTAGATGAAAACCTTAGATGACCTCAATTTTTATGATAAAACAGTATTATTAAGGGCAGATTTGAATTCTGAAGTTGATAATGGAAAAGTTATATTCTCTGAAAGAATAAGAGAATCAATTGAAAGTATTTTTGAATTAAAAAGAAGAGGTGCAAAAGTTGTTGTTATTGCTCACCAAGGCAGGCCTGGAAGCGATGATTTCACCACTTTGAAAAGCCACGCTAAATTTATTCACTATTACACTAAAATAAAATTTATCGAGGATATCATAGGAGAAAAGGCAGTTAATGCTATTGAGAGATTAAGGATAGGGGAAGCAATTCTTTTGGAGAACATACGATTTGAAAAAGACGAGTTTAAACCAGATAAGAGAACAAATGTATTAATAAAAAATCTTGTTCCTTTAGCAGATATTTATGTTAATGATGCTTTTTCTGTTTGTCATAGAAATCATACTTCGGTAGTAGGATTTCCTAAACATCTTCCAAGCTGCGCCGGAAGACTGTTAGAAAGGGAATTAAAAGCTCTTGAAAAAATAGATGTTAAAAACAGTCTGTTTGTTTTAGGAGGTGCTAAACCAGAAGATAATATAAGATTATTGAAACGAAAAAACAAAGTATTATCCTGTGGTTATTTTTGCCATCTTGCATTAATTGCAAAAGGCATTAATCTAGGTGAGCAGGAGAATTTCCTTAAAAAAGAAATAAAAAACTTTGACAAAATAATTAGGATTATAAAGAGAAAGATTAAGCAGATAGAAACCCCTGTGGATTTTGCAATAGAGGAAGAAGGAAAAAGGAAAGAAGTTTCTATTGAAGAACTTCCTGTTGATAAAAAATTGTTAGATATAGGAGAAAAAACAATACAAAATTACATTTCTGAAATAAAAAAAGCGAAATCAATATTTTTGAAAGGTCCGTCAGGAGAGTACTCCGATAAAAGATTTAGAAAAGGTACATATGAGATCTTATATGCTGTTTCTCAAATAAAAGGGTTTAGTTTACTCGGAGGAGGGCATTCGAATGAAGCAGTTAAGCAATGTAGAATTGCACGAAGAAAATTTAGTTACATCAGTTTATCAGGAGGAGCTTTAATCAGGTATCTTGCAGGAGAAAAACTTCCTGGATTAAAGGCTTTGGAGAAGTGGTAACTCTATCCAAATATGCCTGATACTTTTAGAAACAAAAGAAGAAGAATTAATATTATCCAAAAAATTATTCTAGGATCTATGTTTATATCTGCTTTTTTGTTATTAATAAAATTCTTCATTGTATTTTCAAGAATCAAAATCCTGTTTTCTATATTAAAAGAGAATTCTAAGTCTTTTAAACCTTTTTCTAAATTTTTTATTTCTCTTTTATTAGATTTAGTCATTTCAATAAAAGTTGACCATCTGTTATAACCTAACCTCGACACATAGTGTCTCGGTTAGCGGTTTGTAGTTTGTCGTAAGTCGTCTGTAGTTACGCTTTAATATTCTACTTCTTAGAAACTTTCA
>JAGVWY010000024.1 GCA_018304055.1 Candidatus Pacearchaeota archaeon | reverse complement strand
TTTAACCTCTTTTATTTTACCGTCGGCAAAATATTAAATTTAATTAATATATAGACGATGAACTAATATTTATATTTTACTAATTATGCCACAGCCTCTCTGACCTATGGTTTTTGACATAAGCAAATCCAGCAAAATTACCTAGAATATCGATTTTTCCAAATTTTTTTATTGCGTTCTCTACAATAATTTCAGCAGAAGACTCATGGGCTATATCTAAATCAAGTCCGCTAAATTCATGATGATAACAATATTGATGAACAAATCCATAAATGTCCTTTATTGCATTTGGATATAATCTAGAATCAGCTCTAGAAAAATAACATCCAAATACTTTTGCTCCAGCTTCTAGAAAAGCTCTCGTTGTTGCTCCGCCTAATCCAGAAGAACATCCTGTAATAATTGCAATTTTATCTTCTAAAATCCTTCCAACAGGAACTTTAAATTTCTCATCCTGCTCAACTCCAAATTTAATTTCTTTTCTAGATAGAATTTTTTCTGACATATCAAATTATAAGTATTAACCCAACCACCTTAAAACTCTTCTCACACCTTCTCTGGTTTGTTCAGGATTTCTTTCATCAATATTTCTGACTTCAATGCACACGCCAAGATCAGGATGGTTTTCTCGGATATATCGAAAGAAATTTTCAAAAGATTCTTTTCCCATTCTTCCATCTCCTGGAATTGGCCCATCAATTGCCTTAGATATATTTGGAATCCAGTAATGTAAGCAATCAACAACATGCAAATGATATAAATGATCTTTTAGCATTTTTACAGGTTTTGTTAAATCTACATATCCTCCTCTATTAATTCCATAATGTGCTGTATCAAATGTGAATTTTAAAGGAGTTCCTCGTATAACTTCACAAACATCTTCAGGTTGTTCAACACAATCACTCCAAACTGTTTCAGGATTTGAATCAAAATCACAAGCAGAAGGAGAAGGAAGATTTTCAAGTCCAATAGGAATACCATCAGAAATGCTTAATCCATAAAGCAAATTTTTTCTAATTCTTTGTAATCGTTCAGATTTATTTTCAGGTTCTTTAATTCCTTGAAATCCAGCAGAGCCATGCACATGAACATAACTGCTGTTTAATCTTTTTCCTAAGCCAATATATCGTTCCAAAAGACTTTTTCCAACATCGTCACTCATATCTGCAATTCCTGCAGTATACACTTCTAATCCTGCAAATCCATGAACCACAGTTTTTACACCACCAGCAACTGATCTCATATACTCATAAATTTGATCAATTGGTTCCTGGCTAGAGAAATGTTTTGCCAAACCACCAATTTCTAAACCAATATCAAATTTTCCTTCATAATTTGCATTATGATAAACTTCATCTTCCAATAATTTTAAGCGAGATTCTATATCTTCCTTAAACGCCGCAAATGTTGGAACATAAATCGTGTGCATATCATAAAGATAAATTTTCAGTTTTTAAAGATTATTATAATTTAATAGATGTAATTAGTAAGGACTTTACTTTAATGGAATGATTTGAATTTCCCAATCAACACCATATTCCAATCATTTTCTGTTAATTCTTTACTAAAATCAAAACTAGGACATATACGAATTAGTTCAAATCCTATATCTTCCATATATCTTTTTAATTCAAGTGGAAAGAAAAATCTAACTGTATGATCTTCTATATATTCTGTTAATAACTCATTATCTTTAAAAACTTTAACATTGAATCTTACCTTATTTATATGATTTTTACTATCCAATTCTGGAAGGCTTTTTCTTATTATTTTTAGTTCATTTCTTTCAACAATTTTTTCACGAGAGCTTGGCAATTCTCGCATAACTCCTAATCCATTCCACACATCTAAGATTAATAATCCATTATCTTTTAAATGGTCTCTGCAGCTTATAAAAAAATCTTCTAGTTGTTTATTTTCTGTTAAATAACCTAAAGCAGAAAACATACAGATAATTGCATCAAACTTATTGCTTAAATTAAAATTATTCATATTTCCAATGTGAAATTTAGCAGAGGGATTCCTTTTCTTTGCGATATCGATCATTTCTTCAGATAAATCCAAACCTGTAATTTCATATCCTCTTTCTAATAATTCTTTAGTATGCAATCCTGTTCCACATCCTAAATCCAAAATCTTTTTAACATTCCCATATTTTTTAAAAACTTCTTCCAGAAAATCTGCTTCATTTTTGTAATCTTTTGCCTGATTAAATAAATCATAATATTTTGCATAATCTTTGTCAAATCTCATTTTCTTTTAATATTATTTTTAATCTTTCTCTGAATTTATCTTCAGAGAAAAATTCAGCCCTTTTTATGAAACCTTCCGGATTAATTTTATTAATAGAAAGCCCTTTAATTATTTTATTTAACTTATAACCAGATTCTTCAATACTCTCAAATCCCACTCCGTATTTTCCATTATCTAAAACTTCTTTATATGTTCCGCCATTTTTATACACTAACACAACAACTCCTGCAGCCAAACATTCTATTGATGTCATCGTTAAGCTGATATTTCTTTGAGCTTCAATTAAGATTTTGCTTTCCTCCACATTTTTCCTTAATTCATCAAAACTAGGATTTCCAATAAATTCTAATCTTTCTAAGATTCCTTCTTCTTTTGCTATGTTTTCTAAATATTCCTTGTAATCTTCTGAATCAGGAGTTATTCCTCCAACTATTTTTAATTTATAATCATTTTCATTAGCTCCTATCGCAAAAATTCTTATAGATTCCTCTATCATTTTGTTAGGAGAAATCCTGCCTAATACAATTGCCTGATTTTTCTTTAGGAATGGCTTATAAGAAATATCTTTTGTTTTTACAGCAGGATAAAGGCATAATCTTTCAGGTTTTAAATGCCATTTTTCTACCATTAAATTTTTAGTCCACTCATCAACAGCATAAATTTTTTTATTTAATGGAAGAGTCTTTTCTTGAGGGCTGATTGTTTTTTTGATAAATCTTTTCACAACCATTTTCCAGTTTTTCCACTGCTCTTTAATAGTTTCACTATCAATGCCTGAAATTCTCCATATGATATATTTTTTATTTTCAGGAAGGTATCTGTCCAATACCCCACCATCAACATCTATAATAAAATCAACATTTTCAGCCATATTAATAAATTCTTTTTTCATTAATTTTCTGGAAAAATTCTTTTCAACAAAAAATTTTAATTTATAAGCAGGAGCATTGTATTCTTTCTCTATTTTAATAGGTTCAAACAATTTTTCTATTTTTTCATGATTAAGTTTCCAGGGAGTTAAAAAATGAATTTTATATCCGAATGAATTTAAGGCTTTTATTAAATCAACAACAACTCTGGGCCCTCCACCGCCACTATCAATTTTAAACATAACTACAATTCCAATTTTTTTATCTTTAATCATTTTAATCATTAACAAAAATAATTTAAAAACTTATGCAACAATATTATTAAAATTATTTATTTCCTCGCATACCTTTCTTAGTTCTTTATCAGTAAGCTCAGGAAACATTGGAAGTGATAAAATTTCATTTGAAAATTTTTCTGCATTGGGAAAATCTCCTTTCCTATATTTTAAATAAGAAAATGCTTCTTGTAAATGTATAGGAATAGGATAATGTATTTGTGTAAGAATTTCTTTTTCTTTTAAATAATTTATCAATTCATATCTTTTTTTATGTCTAATAACATACAAATGATAAACATGTCCTTCCTCATAATCTGGAATAATAACCCCCTTTACCTCACTTAATAATTCATTATATTTTTTCGCATTTTCTCTTCTTTTTTTATTAAACTCTTCCAAGTATTTTAATTTAATTCTTAAAATTGCAGCTTGTAATTCATCTAATCTAGAATTTATACCAAAAATTCTAGCATTATATTTATCTTCTTGTCCATAATTGCTTAATAAAATCAATTTTTCCTTTATTCTTTCATTATTTGTTATAATCATTCCCCCATCTCCCAATGCACCCAAATTTTTACTAGGATAAAAACTAAAACACCCTATTTCTCCAATAGGAACTTTTTTTCCTTTATATTCAGCTCCATGAGCTTGACAGCAATCTTCTATAACTTTTAAATTATGTTTTTTTGCAATCTCAATAATCTTATCCATATCACATACCTTTCCATATAAATGTACAGGCATAATAACCTTTGTTTTTTTATTTATAACTGGTTCAATTTTCTTACTATCAATTAAATAATTTTCATTGACATCAATTAATCTAGGAATAGATCCAATAGCTCTAATAGCCATTATAGTTGGAATAGCTGTGTTTACAGGAACAATAATTTCTTCTTTTCGTTTTATATTCAATGAATGTAGAGCAAGGATTAATGCATCAGTTCCAGAATTAATACCAATACCATATTTTTTCCCACAATATTCTGCAAATTCTTGTTCAAATAATTTTTTTTCCTCTCCTAAAATAAAATGAGAGTTTTTAATAACTTTATTTATTGCGTTATCAATTTCTTTTTTAAGAAATTCATGCTGTCTTTTTAGCTCTAAAAAAGGTATCATTTTACTATAGAGAATTTTGTTTTTCAGAGTTTTTCAATATTCTCTATAAATATGTGGAATTCGGACATTTAAATACATTATAATTATAGAAGATATATTTTAATAAATAAAAATAATTTTATTCTCCGATATCCTGTTACAACTAAATAATGATAGATACAAAGATTTAAAAAGAATGTTTTCTACAATATTATAATAAAAACTACTATAGAGTAGTTAAATAAATCTTTACAAGAGGAAAAATGACACAAATGGATAAGCTAAAATATGAAGAATTGACTCTGCCAAATTATATAAATTCAAGAGAAGTTTTTGCCGGACTTAATGTTAGTGATTTAGCTAGGGCTTCAGTACTTGGAGGATTGAATCTTTTGCTTGTAGGAGATACAGGAACAGGAAAATCACAGCTGGCTTCTGATATTTATAAGCACTGGTTTGGTGGAAGCAAATCAGAAGGAGGACAAGGTATATTCATAAGAGCCCATCCTGATATTGATATTTATAATGAGATTTTCACAAATTTAAATATTGACAGAGCACAAAGAGAACTAACAAATAATTTAGAAGCTCTAATTTATTGGGTTGATGAAATAAATAGGGCACCACCATTTGCTCAAAACCAATTCTTTGGATTAGGAGATGGAAAAATGGATTATAGAGGAAGAGAAATTTCTTTAGGAAGAGAGGGCTATAATGTGTTAATTGCTACGGCTAATCTTGGAAATGGAGAGTTTCAAGGAACGTTTGAAACAGATAAGGCGTTATATAACCGGTTACATGTTACACTAGATTTAGAGCATATGGAATTACAACCAACATTTGAAGACAAATATAAAATAAAAACAAGTAGAGTAGCAAATCCTAATGTTCGTTTATCAGAGCCAAGAGATATTAGCGAAAAAGTTATCGAGGCTTCAAGAGAAATAAGTAAAGCAACTGAATATCCTAATTTAGAAACTCAAGCAGTTTTAAACTATTTGGAATCTGGTTTACAAAATTGTCAGAGATATGGAGTCAAAGACAGAGTTTGGCCAATGGGTCGTCAGGATTGCACTTTCAATAAAAGTGGTGAAGCATTGTGTTCAATCATAAAAGCTCCAACAACAAGAACAATGGAAGTTGTAAGAAAATACGCTGCTGCTTTGGATTATCTAGCTAAATTAAAAGCTCCTGATGTAAAAATTGAACCACCTGAATTAATATTTAAGGCATTTGAATTAACAGGAGCATACCAACATTTATTAAATCCAAGTCATTTAAGAGAACACTATAACCATAATCCAAAACTAATGAAAGAAGTTGTTGGAAAATTAATACAGGATTATGACTCACAAAGAGATTATATTTTAGCTTCATTAGAAGAAGCTCAAAACAGAAGGAAAGTTTCAAGATTTTTTTCTCACAGAGGACAATTAGGAGATTACGATGAATTAAGCGATAATGCAAAAAAGGGAACAACTCTGATTGAGCCATTTACAAATAATCGAGAAATTGGATTAAATTATGTTACTGAATTGATTGAATTAACAATAAAAGGTAAAGAGTTAAATGATGGTAAAGAATAATGAAATACAATCCAAATTTAGCAAAAGAACTGAATAGAGAAGTAGAGTTAAAAGAACTAGCTAAAAAAAGAAAAAAGCAAGGAGTTGAAGAAGCAGTTGAACCAGCTATTTCAAACCAATATTCATTTTTAGAAGGCAGTTTAGCAGAACAAGTCCATGAATATATAACAAGAAATTATCCTGACTTACCGAAATTATCCTCTATACAACCAGGAAAAGGTTCAAATTCCTTTTATGTTACTGCTGTTAATGATTATTTCAGAGCAAATAATATTAAGATAAGAACAGCATCACAATCAGAGCTAGAACATATCATAAAAAATAATTTATTAAAACTGACAGGTCATTACGAAGATACTGGATTAGTTTTAAGATCAACTGGAAATCCTAATGAATATCTTGCAAAACATTTAGCAAACCAGCTTAATCCATCATATCCTTTAATGATTCCATTAAATGGATTAACTCTAATTAAAGATAATAGGTCACCTCATAAATATTCCTTTCAATTAACAAATGAAACAAAATTAATTCATGCTCCTGTTCTTAATAGTAAGCCAGGACAAAAATTTAATGAAACAGATGATAATGGTTTACCATTATTAGGAAATGGAACAAGAACATTATATACAGGATCAGATAAATCAGGTTTGTCGAGGCTTTACATGGACTGGAATCTTGATTTGAGCTCGAACGACGAGAATCTTGCGAGCTCCTTCGACAACGGCAGGGTGGTTTTAGTAAGCCCTGAAGGGGCGCGCTTGTGAATTTTAGTGTTTTCACTTTTTTCTGATAAATCAAATATAAAAACTCTTAATTATTTTATAAATTCCTAGCCTTTAAACATAGCTATGAAAAATGACTGGGCCACACGCTGTCATACTAGCACATTATTAAGATTTATTTTAAGTCATAAAATTCAATCACGACAATAAGTAAGAAATGAAATTTGAAGTGATGGTGGCAGTATGTATACTTTAGATCATAGAGAATTTTGAAAAAATAGGAAAAACAAAATTCTCTAAAAAGAACTTTGCTAAATTTCCTCTGGAAATCGCAATTATGCAATGTTCTTTAGAAAAAAGCTTACATCATGAAAGTATGATAGCTATATGTTTGTCGAGGCTTTACATGAACAGGAATCTTGATTTGAACTCGAACAACGAGAATCTTGCGAACTCCAACGACAACGGCAGAATGGCCCAGTATGACTAGGCTTTCTAATACAGAAAAAATAACTATGAAATATGAAAACTAATAAAGATTTATATGAAAAGATTTATAACTTGAAAAATTTAATTTCTGCTTGGGAAAAGGCAAAAAAAGGAAAAACTAAAAAACAAGATATAAAAAAATTTAATGAGAATTTAGCTTATAATATTAATATACTTCATGATGAATTAAAATCTGAAACTTATTATCCTAAATCATTAACTACTTTTATTTTAAGAGATCCAAAAACTAGAAATATAAGTAAGTCAAATATTAAGGACAGAATAGTTCATCATGCTTTAGTCGGAATAATTGAGCCAATTTTCGAATCTGTTTTTATTCATGATTCCTGTGCAAACAGAAAAGGCAAAGGCACTTTGTTTGCACTTCAAAGATTTGAAAAATTTATAAGAATAGTCTCTAAAAATAATACAAAAAGTTGCTTTGTATTAAAAGCAGACATTAAACATTATTTTCAGGAAGTAAATCATGAAATTCTTATTTCTATTATTAAAAGAAAAATAAAAGATGAAAAAGTTTTATGGTTAATTGAAAGAATTCTTGAACCTGGCAATATGAAGAGAGAGACTGGCAAAATTCATTATTACTTAGATGAAAATATAAAAAATATTAAGGGCATACCTCTTGGCAATTTAACTTCACAATTCTTCGCTAATGTTTATTTAAATGAACTTGATTATTTTGTAAAACACAAACTGAAGTGTAAATACTACATTAGATATGTTGATGATTTTGTTATTCTTCATTCTTCAAAGAAGCAGCTTGAAGAATGGAAAATTGAGATTAATAACTTTCTTAAAGAAAGATTAAAATTAGAGTTACACCCAGAAAAATCTAGAATAATTTTTCTTTCTAGAGGAATTGATTTTGTGGGATTTAGAAATTTTTATTATCATAAGCTGTTGCGAAAAAGAAACTTAAAGAAAATGGAAATAAAAATAAATTCATTTAATGAAGGACTTATTAATTATGAAAAATTTATAGAAATATTTCAAGGCTGGGAAGCGTATGCTTTATGGGCAGATAGTCATAATGCGATTAAAGAATTAATAAAGAAGATAAAAGTATAATACAATTTGTGATAATAATGAAACTATAATTAATGTGGTAAAATCAAATTTTAAATTTATTCTTATTAGTTTTCATTATTCCAATAATCTTTATTTTCTCGGTAAAACATAATTGTTTTTTTAATTCCATCTTCAAAATTTGTTCTTGGTTCCCATCCAATTTCTTTGTAAAGTTTAGTAGCATCTAAATATACATGCCCTGGTTCAATAGATTGTTTATCTTCTGGATAAGGAATTTCTATTAACTTTCCGCTTAAAGCAACTTTAACAACTAATCTAGCAGCGTCTCCAACAGAAACAATATTATTTCCTATTTCTTGGTATTTAGCATTTTTTCTTATGAAACAACCTAAATTGTATATTTTTCCATTAGAATAAGGAGAAGCCATAGACATTAATAAAGCATCAACAACATCATCCACATAATTAAAATCTCTTAACACTTCTCCTTTTCCCCATAATTCAATAGTCTCATTTTTCAATGCTTTATAAATAAAATATCCTAGAAATCCTTGTTCAGGCTTATCAATTCTCTGTCTAGGTCCATAAGTATTTGTTAATCTCAATGAACAACCTTGTATGTTAAAGTTTTTCGTATACCATAAATGATAAAATTCAGCAGAATAATTATGTATTCCTTGAGGATCTGACATTTCCTCAACTAATAAATTTTCCTTAACAGGGAGAAATTCCTCTTTAATTTTCCCATAAATATCTCTAGTATTTGTGAAAACTATTTTCATTTTTTTATCAGGGTTTTTTTGTAAAAATTCTCTACATGCTTCTAAAAATGCAACATGAGACTCTAAATTAAGTTTTAAATCCTCTAATGGCTTTTTTTTACTATCAATATGACTTACTGATCCAGCAAGATTGAAAATACAATCAATATCTTCTAATAACTCTAAGATTTTTTCTTTATTATTTATATCAATTCCATTATTCTCTTTGTTTGGAATTTCAATTTTATCTAAAATATTTCTAACATTATTGATATTTCCTCCTTGTCCTTGTATGAGTGAATCAACAATTATAATTTTTTTTGGTTTTAATTCAACTAGCTTACAAGCAAGATTACTTCCTATAAAACCTAGTCCTCCAGTAATCATAACTCCTTTATTTTCAAAATATTTCTCATACACATTTTTTTCCATTTCTTTACTTCTAATCAATTATTTAAATACATTATAATTATAGAAGATATATAACGTGAAACATAAATAATTGAACATAATCACTTATGTCTCCCGAATACTGAAAACTTTTATTAAGTTTTCAGGACAGAAATTTTTTAAATTGTAAAAACAAAATTTCTGTATATCAAAATACATTTAGTTCAGTTAATTACATCTTTTGCTATACATTGAAATAATAAACGTAGTTATTATAATAGGGAGATAGTAATTACTGAGTAGTCACATAATCAAAAGATTTAAATAATCTAAATTATTAAAATAATTATGGCAACAAAAGAAAAAACAAGATATAATTTAGTTCAAGATGTAACAAATGGAGATTTACTTTCAGCATACTTAGTTGCATCGTTTGATGATGGATTAGAAGTTTTACAAGGAAATGATTATAGATTGATTTCTTTGCAAGAAAATGCAAGGTTACGAAAACAAGAAGGTTATCAAGCATGTATTTCTCAAAATGGGAACTGGGTTTCAGAAGATGCAATTTATGTTCCAAACAAAGGAAAATTTTTGACAAAGGTCTCTCATATTGCACGAAATGCAAGAGAGGCAACACAAGCTCATAGAAATGGAGAAAATTTTTATTTAAATGAAAATCAAGTTGAAGAATGTCTTGCTGATTGTGTGGAATTAACAAGAAAATCTGTACCAACAAATAGATTTGGTGGGAATGGGATTACAAGATATGCATTTGGAGAATATGCAGAAGATTATGGAAAATTTTTGAAAGAATTTGGAATAAAAGAGATGCCAATTTGGTTTACAGATATTCAAGATAAACCTTTTGCACGAAAAGTGTGGTTCGGGAGGCTTGGTGACATCAACAGGTCTGATTTGCGCTGCGACTGGTACTTGGGCGGCGACGGCAGCAGAGTGCGTGGAGTACGTTATAATAACGGCGAAGCCGCGCAAAAATAATTAACGATTTACTAACCAATAATTCTAAAATCAATTGGAAAAGCTAAATTAAATTTTTTTAGTAATTTTTGCAATAATTCAGCTCTTCTTTTAAATCCGATAATTCCAATACTTTTAACTTCTTGAGTATTCTCATCCTTTCTAATAAAAACTCCCTGTTCAGGTTCCTCTGCGAAAC